>JANOXY010000739.1:0-6706 GCA_031418675.1 Pseudomonadota bacterium | reverse complement strand
AGCGGCAGGGCTGGCCGCTTATTGACTGCGACAAGCGTCGGCACGGACGGGAAGCTCAGTCGAGTCCCAACAGGGTTTGAAGAACGAAATAGTGGTCGTCGAACAAGCGCTCGGGCTGAAGATCTGTGATCGGTACCCAGGCCGCGGCCGCCGCATCGTCAGCGCCCACCGCCAGGGGTGGTGCCGACAGCTCGTCCAGTACAAAACGGTAGACGTGGGTGATGGTGCGACCGCGCAGGGAACGCAGTGGATCGTCGAACACACGATGGCCCCGGATCGCCGATTCGGCGAGCGTGATTCCGGTTTCCTCGCGCAATTCACGCAGACAGGAGGTGGCCAGGGTCTCGTTGAGATCGATAAAACCGCCGGGCAGCGCCCACTGCCCCAGTCCGGGCTGCCGACCGCGTTGGATCAGCAGCACTTGGTCCCGCCAGGTGGCCACAGTGTCGACCGTCACAAACGTCGGTGCATAGGGTGCGGCGCGCCAGGCCTGCCGTTGTTGCGCCAGGAACGCCGCTTCGGCCGCAATCGGCACAAAGGCCGGGCTGGCGACAATCGCCCGCAAGGCCTGCCCCACGGCCGCTGGCACGAGCGTGGCGAGTCCGACCCAGTCCGGCCCCGAGGCGCCGAACAGACAAGCGCGCGCTGCGCTCTCGGCGGCGGCCAAATCGACCTCCCCCGGCGCCGGTTGCCAGTGGCTGGCCAAGGGCAGGCTGGTGCTCGCCGTGCTGCGATCGGCAAGCGCCACGACCGCGCCGTTACCGGCGGCGGCGTGCACCGCGTCACCCGCGGCCGTGGCCCAGCGCAGTGGCTCATAACGGCGGTCGCGCAACATCACAATCGTGACAGGCGCATTGCCCATGCCCGCTGCGAGCAAAGCGCGGCGCGTGGTGTTATCAAAAGGATTGGCCGGCGACAGCGCGTCGTCGGCATTCAGTACCAGTACCACCACCCGCTGCGCCAGCAGGCGGGCTTGTTCGATGGCAGCGAAGTGGGCGTGGGTGGGCGGCTGACAGCGCGCGCAGACAACCGCGATATCGAACACCCTCAGTTCGCCGTGCGCAGGATCGCCAGCGCCGCGCCATGCAGTGCGCCGCTGGCGGCTGCCAGCGCTCGCCCACCGCTGCGCATGGGTTGGCCCGACCAATCGGTGACGATGCCGCCTGCGGCCTCGATGATGGGGATCAAGGGCGCGATGTCGTAAAAGCCGAGATTGGCTTCCACCACGAGGTCAACGTAACCCGCTGCCAGCAGGCAATACCCATAACAATCGGCGCCAAAGCGCGTCAGGCGCACGGCCCGCGACAGCGTGTTGAAAGCATCGAGTTCAACACCCGGTGCAAACATGTCCGGCGTGGTGGAGTACAACGTTGCGCTGCTGAGATCCCGGTCGCGTCGAGTGGTGAGGCGCGTGCGCTGTCCATGACTGAACAGATCCGCCTGGCCTGCGCCGCCGATAAAACAGTCACCGGTGAAGGGCTGACTCATCATGCCGTAGCGCGGCACACCGTTCTCCAATAAACCGATCAGGGTGCCCCAGGTAGGCATGCCACTGACAAAACTGCGCGTGCCGTCGATGGGATCGATGATCCACGACCACACGCTGCTGCCGCGCTTGTCGGCTTGCTCCTCGCCCTGGATGCCGTGATCGGGAAATTGCGCACCGATGGCGGCGCGCAGGGCCGCCTCAGCGGCTTGGTCGGCTATGGTGACCGGATCGAAGCCGCCATCGGCATCTTTGTTGTCGATCGCCAGCGGGGCGCGAAAGCGCGGCAAGGTTTCGCGCGCAGCGACCTCGGCCAGATGCTGAAAAAATTCCCAGATGGTGTCGCGATCGAGGCCGGCCATGAAGGTTCCGTGGGGGCTGGTGGAGCTTGCGGGGCGGGCCATGATCGCATTGCCCCCGGAGCTTGCCAACCGCAGCCCCTAGCGGGCCAAGTTACGGCACAATGACAGTCCGACCCAGACTGGAACAGCGAACCATGTTGTGCGCAAAACCTTGTTGGCGCCGCGCTGTGAGCTGGCAGCAGACGCGTCTGTCATTGCGCTAGTGGCGAAGCTCAGCACCACCGCAGCGCGGATCATCCTGCAGTGGCCTCGCGCCCTGCTGTTTTGCCTGCTGATACTCCTGGGCGGCCTGGCGACTCAGCTACCCCATATTGCCGTCGACGTATCGGCCCGGACTTTACTGAGCGCTGACAATCCCGATCTGCTCAACTGGCGCGAGACCGAGGCGGTCTTTCATCTGCCGACCTCGGTCTTGGTCACCGTCGAGTCACCGGGTGGCCTGCAGCACCCCGACACACGCGCCCTGCTCGAACAGCTCACTCAGGCGATCGCGGCCCTGCCCGGCGTGAGCAAGGTTACTTCCGTGCTCGATGTACCGCTGGTGCAGCAGGTGCGCGGCCCGCTCATGCAGATAGACAAAAATCGTCGCACTTTGCGTAGCCCCGATGTGGACTTCGCCACCGCCAGCGCGGAACTCGCCCGCAGTCCCTTGTTTGGTGGCGTGTTGTTGAGCGCCGACGGCCGGACCAGCGCGCTGCTGGTCGAACTCCGTGGCCCGCCATCGACGCCGAAGGTAGCCGATCAAGAGCCAGCGCGCGCCGCCCAGATGGCTGGCCAAAAGTTCACGCTCGCCGCGCTGCGCAGCGTGCTGGCAAGCCACGCACATCGCGCCCAGCTCGGCTTGATCGGCGCGCCGGTGTTAGCCGACGAAATCGCCCGCGCCGTAACCACCGATATACTGCGTCTGCCGGCCTTGGTGCTGCTGGTGATGGCCGCCCTGATTGCCGCCGGCACGCGTCGTCCACCGATCCTGGAAATGGTCTGCGGCGCTGCGGCGGTTGTCGCAGCAGCCGGTGTCTGGCAGCTCCAGCATGGCGTGTTTGGGGTCACCCCAGCCGCGGTTTTGCCGCTGGTGGTCGTCATTGCCGTCAGTTTCGCGTTCACCCTGCGCGTCAGCTACAAGCTGCATGTCTCCATGAGCACAGCCAACGATCCCCATGCGGTGTTGGCGGCCACCGTCGAACACGCGCTCGTTGCCAGTCTTCCCGCCACCGGTGTGCTACTGCTGGTAGCGGTGGTCTTGAGCCTGAGTCCCTTGAGGCCGGTGCACGAACTCGGCGGTATGCTGCTCTGGGGTCTGGTGTGCGCGTGGTTGGGCGCCTTTGGCATTGGCCCCTGCTTGCTCGCGGTGCTGCGGCGGCGCCCGCAAGCGTTATCACCCGTCCCTCTCGGGGTGCCGGCACGCTGGTTGAGTGTGATGCTGGCCAGCGCGTTGGCGGTAGCGGCGATTGATGGGCTGCCGCGTTTTATTCAAAACGGCAGCATTGCCGACTACCTGTCCGCCACCAGCGCCACGCGCAAAGCGCTGGCGATAAGCGCGCGCGATTTTGGCGGCGCGCTCAGTTTCGATGTCGTGCTCACCCTGCCACCAACCGCGGTGGTCACCGCACCGCCGATCGCGGGCGTGGACGATCTCTTCCGTACCGATGCCGATGCGCTGCGCGATGACGACGAGTGGTTCACTTCGACGCGGGTCAAACGTATAACAAACATCCACCAATGGCTGGAACGGCAGAAGCGTGTCGCGCGCGTGCTGTCTTTGGCCTCGTTGTTGGAAGTCGGCCAGCAACTAAACGACAGCGTGCCGCTCAGTCCATTCGAACTGAACGTCATGTATAAGCGTCTGCCGCGCGCTGTGCGCGTATCACTCATCGATCCCTACCTGCAACTGGCCGACGACCAAGCGCGCATCCATGTGCGAGTGCATGACATACCCACCGGCCAGTCCCGCGTCGCATGGCTGACCGCGCTCGAAGCTGGCCTGCAAAAAAAATTCGGCCTGACCACCCAAGACTATCGTCTAAGCGGTCCCTTTGTGATCTACGCCCATATGGCCGATCTGCTGGCACCAACCCTGGTGGTGGTCAACGCGCTCGCAGCATTGGCCAGCCTTGCCTTGGTCATCTTGAGCGGACGCACACCCCGTGCCGCCAGCCGCATGCTGACGCCAACCTTGATCGCCGCCCTCGGCGTAATGGGTGTCGCCGGCTGGCACAGCCTGCGCCTCGACGTCATGACCTTATGTGCGGGCGCGGTTGCGTTTGCCTTGTTCGTGCAGATCCGTACTGCCGGCCGCCGCCTGATTGAAGTGCCCAGCGCCACTGCGCTGCAGGACGGCAGTGCACCACCACCGACCCGGGATCCCTACGGCAGCACCGTCATCGGTCTTGGCACCATCAGTGTCGGTGCGGGGCTGGCGGTGATGGGCACGGCGAGCTTCGCGCCCAGCGCGCATTTTGGTGTGTTGTGCGGTTCGACTGTGCTGCTTGCCCTGCTCGCTTCGCAACGCGTCAGCGGTTTGCGGCGGCGCTTCGATTAATCACAACCCAGAACGCTGCAACGCGCAGCGCCCGCGTTTGCTTATCTCCAGGCCCTGGATTATGGTTCAGACCCGCGCCGCGCAGCGGCAATCACCCCTGGAGGCCGCCATGAAATCACCCACTTCGACGACGCGAACGTCAGCCACTCGCCTGCTGCGTGCGTTGCATTTTGCCTTGGGCCTGAGCTGCGCACTGACCGCCGTCAATGTCGCCGCTGACGAGACCTGTCTGTCACCCTATATGGCGAAGATCGTCGGCCAGGAAGATTTCATCTACATCTGGACGCTCGGTGTAGCAGGCCTTGGTGACGAGCAGGACAAGCTCGTGACGGTTGACGTCAATCCAGCCTCGAAAGCCTATGGCACGGTGATCGCCTCGTTATCGGTCGGTGGTCGCAACGAAGCCCATCACTCCGACTTGACCGACGATCGTTCGATGCTGTGGGCCGCTGGTCTGGATACCAACAAGATCTTCATCTTCGATTTGAAAACCGACCCGGCCAAACCGCGCTTGAAAAAGACCATTGGCGATTTTGTAGAAAAGAGCGGCGGTGTGGTCGGCCCGCACACCACCTATGCATTGCCCGGTCGCATGCTGGTCACGGGGCTGTCCAATCACAAGGATCACGGTGGTGAGACGGCGATGGTGGAATACACCAACGACGGTGAGTACATCGCAACCTACTGGATGCCCAAAGACGGCAATCTGCAAGGCGCGGTGAAATCCGGCAAGTTCGCCGACGGTTATGGTTATGACGTGCGCGCCCTGCCGCGGCTGAATGCGCTGTTGACCTCATCGTTCACCGGCTGGAACAACTACATGATGGATCTCGGCAAGATGATGGCCGATCCGGAAGCCATGAAACACTTCGGCAATACCGCCGTGGTGTGGAACCTGCACACCCGCAAGCCGAAAAAGATCCTCGATGTGCCGGGTGCACCCCTTGAGATCCGCTGCGCGTGGGGCGCGACCCATGACTATTGTTTTACCACCACGGCACTGACCTCCAAGATCTGGTTGCTGGCGGCCGACGCCAAGGGCGAGTGGAGCTCACAAGCCGTGGGTGATATCGGCGATGCCAGCAAGATCCCGTTGCCGGTTGATATCTCCATCTCGGCCGATGACCAGCGCCTGTGGGTGAACACCTGGAACGATGGCATGACACGTTTGTTCGATATCTCCAATCCGCGGCAAGCCAAAGAAATCTTCACCCAGAAGATTGGCGACCAGGTCAACATGCTGTCCCAGAGCTGGGACGGCAAACGCATCTATTACACCTCGTCGCTGCTCGGCAATTGGGATAAAAAAGAAGGCAAGGACGGCGATGTGCAGTACTTCAAGGCCTATGGCTGGGATGGCGAGCAGTTGAAGCAGAAATTTGCCATTGACTTCATTGCGGCCAAACTCGGCCGTCCGCATCAGATGCGCTTCGGTGCACGCGCGCTGTATGCCGCAGTGCCGACCGCCGAACCGCAGGTTGCAGTCCAACCTTGAAGCGGCGCGGCACCGGCGGGTGCCCGTAGTGAGGTGGATGCGCGCTGGCGCGTCCAGCCTGCTGCTGATAAGTGTATTGCTCGTCACCAGCGCGGCTGCCCACGACAAAGCCCAAGGTCCGCCGGTGGTGCTCGCGCCGGGTTACGGCGCGCTGAACTACCAGGCCCCGCTGCCGGGTAGTTATCAACTTCCCCCGGTACAAGCTGCAAGCGACGCGCCTTACCTCGATTCAAAAGGCCAGCGTGGCCGCCTGCACACACTCTACGCCGGCCGTGTGACCCTGCTTAGTTTTATCTATACCCACTGCGACGACGTCAACGGCTGTCCATTGGCAAGTTTTGTCATGGGACAAATAGCCAAACGCTTGCAGGCTGATGCGCGTATCGCACCCAAATTGCGTCTGGTCAGTTTTAGCTTTGATCCCGCGCGCGATACACCCGCCACGCTCGAACGTTATGCCAAGCCTTTCCGTCCGGCGGGGGTCGCGTGGGATTTTGTCACCAGTCCCGACCTTGTTTCGCTGGCGCCCACGCTGGCGGCTTATCAACAATCGATCCAGCAGAGTGGTGGCCATGCTTACGCCCACATCCTGCGGGTGTTCCTGGTTGATTCGTTTAATCGTGTGCGCAATGTTTACAGCCCGGCTTTCCTGCACGCCGATACGCTGGCAGCCGATATTGAAACGGTGCTGCTGGAACAAGGTGACATCAACACTGCCGGGTCGGCGGACACTGACAAAATCCCATCATCCAGCACGGCGTCGCAAGCCAATGCCTGGCTTGGTCTGCCAGGCAAGATGCAGGGCGGACCAGACACCGCGGCGC
>JANOXY010000738.1:0-6133 GCA_031418675.1 Pseudomonadota bacterium | reverse complement strand
TATCCTCGAACACGGCTTGAGTCCCGGCCTTGCCATCGACGGTATCGCGCGCAAGAGCAGCGCCGGATTCCTGGCCCTGGCTGGCATTGTCTCCGAGGTGCTGGCTCGCACAGCTGGGCCCGCCGAGTCTGTCGCGTCCGTTAACACCTCGCCTGGCCGCAGCGTCGCATTCGAAAATCTGCCTATACCCGCCATCCTGCTGGCCGAAGACGGCACCATCAGCGACTGCAATGAAGAACTCGGCGCACGTCTGGACCGCAGGCGCGGCCAGCTGTTGGGTGCTCCCCTCGAACAGCTGTTGGCCGACGGTGAAAGCCTGGCTCACTGGCACGCCTTCCGCGTCGGCAATGACGACGGCGTGACCAGCGTAACCCTGCGTGGCGCAGGCCAGAGCAATGTCACGGCGACCGTGCGACGAGTACATGGTGCGCCCGTTGCCGAACGCTACCTGGCTTGCATCACAACGCCGCCGGTCGCGGCGATTGTGCCGCCACACGCAGCTGGCGCACAGCCGGTGGCTAGCACCGTCGAACCCGTCGCGCAGGAGATGCGCGATATCGCACTGGTTTTTTCCCACGACCTGAAAGAGCCTGTGCATCAAATTGCGCGTCTCGCCCAACGCAGCGAAGAAGGCACGGATAACAGTGCGCGGACACGCGCCATTCAGCAGATCCAGGAATGCGCCCAGCGCGCCAGCGGTATGCTCGACAGCATGCTCGAATACTTAACGGTTTCGGCCCGCGACACATCGCCCGTTGAAGTCGATCTCAATCTCAGCTTCGAACAGGCCTGTGACAACCTGCGCATCATGATCGACGAGGCCGACGCCCAAATCAGCGTTGATCATCTGCCCTCTATCATCGGTGACGAATACCAGATGTTGCATCTGTTCCAGAATCTGCTGGCCAATGCCATCAAATTCCGTGGCCGCGAACACCCCGAAATTCGACTCAGCGTAGAACCGCAGGACCATGACTGGCTGCTAAGCTTCCGTGATAACGGCATCGGCATCCCGCAACCCTTCCTGCAGAGGGTGTTTGAAATGGGCCAGCGCCTGCATACCCGCGACGAATATCCGGGCACGGGTATAGGCTTGGCCTTGTGCAAGCGCATCGTCGAGCGTCACGGTGGTCGAATCTGGGTTACCACCAATGAAGGCGCCGGGTGTAGCTTCTTCGTACGCCTGCCCCGAATACAAAACCCAATAGGCAGACCCGCGTGAAGCCGATGACATCGAATGCGACTAGGGCAACCCTGTGAAACGCGAATATATGCGTATCTTGCTCATTGAAGACGACCGCATTGAAGCAGCGCTGGTGCGCGAACAGATCGCCGCCTCGCCCTTGGCCGGTGCCAGTATCGAACACAATCAACGTCTGAGCGCCGGCCTCGACCGCCTGCGCACCCGGCGCTACGACGTGGTGCTGCTGGATCTCAACCTGCCCGATGGCAATGGCATCGAGAATCTGCATCGCACCAAGACCGTTGCGCCCAATGTGCCGGTGATCATCCTCACCAATGTTGAGGATGAGGAAGGCGCAGCAGCTGCGGTGGGCAACGGTGCCCAGGATTATTTGATCAAGCGTCACATCGCACCCGATCTTCTGTCGCGCGCGATCCGCTATGCGATCGCACGCCAGGAGGGGGAATCCGCCTTGCGTGCAAGTGAAGAACGTTATGCCTTGGCGATCGCCGGCGCCCGCGACGGCATCTGGGATTGGGACCTGGAGTGCGACGAAGTGCACTACTCACCGCGCTGGTTGGCAATGCTCAGGTTGCGTGCGGAAGAAGTCGGATCGACACCTCAGCAGTGGCTCGATCGCATCCACGAAGAAGATCGCAGCGGCTTCAACAAGGCCCTGCAGGCCCATCTCAAAGGTGCCACGCCGCATTTCGAATATGAATATCGGATCCGCAGTGGGGAGGGTAAGCACCTGTGGGTCCTGAGTCGCGGGGTGGCCGTGCGCACGTCTGCGGGTCGTGCCACGCGCATTGCGGGCTCCTTGTCTGACATCAGCGATCGTAAGTCGACCGAGGCCATGCTCGTGCATGAAGCCTTGCACGATGGTCTGACGGGTTTGCCCAACCGTAATCTGTTTCTCGATCGACTCGAAATCGCCCTCAAACAACAGCGGCGCGACAGCAAGCGCAAATTTGCCGTGCTGTTTCTTGATCTGGATCGCTTTAAAAACATCAACGACACCCTCGGCCATGCGGCCGGCGATCAACTGCTGACTGAAATCGGCAAACGCCTGAGCATGTTCCTGCGACCGGGTGATTCCGTTGCACGCTTGGGTGGTGATGAGTTTGCGATTTTATTGATGAGCATCAGTGGTCTGGGTGAGGCGACCCTGGTTGCCGAACGCGTGCACGATCTGCTGTCGCAGAAGTTTCTTATCGCTGACAAAGAAATCTTTGCCACCGCCAGCATCGGTATCGCGCTGTCGGGGCCCAAGTATGAATCTTCAGAAGATCTGCTGCGCGACGCAGATCTGGCGATGTACCGCACCAAACGTCGGCGCGCCGGTTCCTATGCGGTGTTCGATAACCTGATGCACGAAGCCGCCATGCAGCGCCTTGAGCTTGAGACCGATCTACGTTCAGCACTATCGCGCAACGAACTGGTCGCCTACTACCAGCCCATCGTCGCACTCGATCACCTGCGTGTGCTCGGATTCGAGGCGTTATTACGCTGGTTTCATCCGCTGCGCGGTCTGATAGGACCGGAAGATTTCATCCCGCTGGCAGAAGAGTCGGGCATGATTGGTGCGCTGTCGTGGTGGATGATGCGCGAGGCTTGCCGCACTACCCGCGGCTGGCAGCTCAGCGACCCGGCCTTTGCCGAACTCTCGATCAGCGTCAACATCTCAAGCCGCCTGTTTTCCGAGCCGGACTTCGCCGCGCGCACCATCGCCATCCTTGAGGAGACCGGCTTGCCAGCCCACTCGCTGAATCTTGAGATCACCGAGAACGCGTTGCTGGAACACGAAGAGACCACTTTGCGTGAGCTCTCGACCTTGCAGAACATCGGCGTCAAGTTTCACCTCGACGATTTTGGCACGGGCTATTCCTCTTTGAGTTACCTCAATCTGTTCTCCTACGACACCTTGAAGATCGACCGCTCCTTCGTCGCGGCTTCCAGCGAGCCCAACGGTAGCGGCGCGCGCAACCGGCGCATTGTTGATGCCTTGATTACACTGGGTCGCGTATTAGGCATGGATGTTATCGCTGAAGGTGTCGAAACCGCCGAGCAGGCCCAGAAGCTGCGCGAACTCGATTGCCGCATGGCGCAAGGTTATTGGTTCTCAAAGCCCCTGCCGGCCGAATCGGCACTGGCCTTGCTGTCGCGCGAAGAAGAGCTCAGCCGGGGCGGTATACGCACCCTGCATCATCACTGACATTGGCCTGACGGGCATGCGATGGCCGGCGCGCAAAGCGATGGTCCCCGATAGCCAAGCCCAGATGGCACCGCTACCCTTGGCCGATGTCCAAGTCACCGCCCGAATGCTCGCAAGTCGATGATGCGGCGTTTGCGCCCCAGCGCAAGATCGTGCACGTCGACATGGATGCTTTTTATGCCTCCGTCGAACAACGGGACCATCCCGAGTGGCGCGGTCGGCCGGTGGTGGTTGCTTGGCTGGGCAAACGCTCGGTGGTGTGCGCGGCCTCATACGAGGCCCGGGTGTTTGGCATACGTTCGGCCATGCCCGCCACGCGCGCGGCGCGCCTGTGTCCTGACGCGGTTTTCACACCACCGGATTTTCAGCGCTATCGGGCTGTGTCGGGGCACATCCGCGCGATCTTCCATCGCTATACCGACCTCGTCGAGCCGCTGTCATTGGATGAAGCTTATCTCGACGTGACCCGCAACAAACCAGGGCTGACGACCGCCACTGCCGTAGCGCGGCAGATCCGCGCCGACATTCGCGCAGAGACGGCGCTCAACGCCTCGGCGGGCGTGGCACCCAACAAGTTTCTGGCCAAGATCGCCTCGGACTGGCTCAAGCCCGACGGCTTGTTTGTCATCCAGCCCCACGAGGTGGCGGATTTCCTCGCGCCGCTCGCGGTACGCAAGCTACCGGGTGTTGGTGGCGCCACAGAGCGCGCCTTGGCAGACCTCGGCATCATTACCGTTGCACAATTGCGCGCCCATCCGCTGGGCGAGTTAGTGGCGCGATTCGGCAAACAGGGCCGGCGCCTGTTCGAATTGGCGCGGGGTGTCGATGAGCGCGCGGTCAGCCCGGATCAACCGCGTCGTTCACTGTCGGCCGAAACTACCTTCGAAGTCGACCTGCAGCTGGCGGCCGTCGCGCCGGCCCTGGAAGATCTCGCCGCACGGGTGTGGCGACACGTCAATGCCGAAGAAACTCAGGCCCATACCGTGGTGCTGAAGTTAAAAACCAGCGAATTTCGCCTCGTCACCCGCAGCCATACCCCGGCCACGCCGCCCGCGTCCGCAGCTGAACTGACGGCCATCGCGCTGGCGCTGTTGGCGCGCGTAGAACTCGCGCCCGATACGCGCTATCGCCTGGCAGGGGTGGGCTTGAGCAATTTTCGTGAGCCGGGGGACGACCAGCAGCAGCCGATGCTGTTTTAGGACGGTTGGCAGAGCGCCGACTTATTTGCCCGGTTTGGCCGGCGTACCAGGCGCTACATTCGGGCAACGAAGTTGCTCGCAAAACTTATCCATCTGGGTGTACTTGCGCGCACAGCCCGTGTCGAAAGTCTCACGTTCTTTGGGCGGCATGGTCTGCAAGGAATTCGCGTAGGACGTCAGCTTGTTGTCCATGTCCTCGGAAGACAGCTCTTCGTGGTTTGCATTTGCGTAAAAATTGCGCGCCAGCACACCGAATGCGAGGGAACGATTCTGCCACCGCCAGGCTTCGGCGGGCGCTGCCGTTTGCGCGATGATGGCGGTCAGCGCCGAACAGGTCATGGCCCCGTCAAAAGCCTGTTCGAGGGCTTCTTTGGTCGGCGCCACGGCGTGATTGGCGTCGGCCGTCGGTGTGGCCTGATTTGCTGGCGCAGGCGGTTCGGCCGCCCACGCGCTACCCGCCAGAACGCACAAGAGCAATACAACGATGGGATTCATAGGGGCTCCAAAACCGGGCCCCGCGCGGGCCGCGGCGATTATTGCACGCTCGGCCGCCAGGCGGCAGCACGCCGCGCAGTGGATGAGCGCGGTTGCATACCCCGTCACTTCTCACGATCTGCGCGGATCAAGCGGGCCGGCATAACGTGGCAGCGCTGAACACCGGGGCTGCAAAAACTGGTACGACGGGGCCAGACGGCCATGGTGGGTGCACCGCCGGCGCACAATTTTCCAGACAATGAGCTACCGCATCGCCGCGAACTAAACCTCGCGAATACGGGAAGCGCCCGTTATCCCCCGCACCGCACCATAATTTTATCGTTGTTAAAATTATTTTTTGGTGCCAGACTCAAACCCCATGAGTCGCCCCACTACCCAGCTGCGCGCCCAGAACATGCAGAAGCGCCGCGAGCGCATTCTCGCCCAGGCGCGTGAACTACTGACTGTGCAGGGCTTCGAAGCGCTCAACCTGCGCGAACTCGCGCGGCTGGCGGCGGTCACGGTGCCGACCATCTACAACCTGCTGGGGAACAAAGAGGAAGTACTGGTCGCGCTGTTCGCCGAGGTGCTGAGCGAAATTGAGGCGCGCGTACGCGCCGTGCCCGGTGGTGATGACCCTCTGACCCGGGCCAGCGCCGTGGTGATCGAATCCACGGGCCTGTTCGCTGAAGATCAAAATTATTACCGCTCGGCCTTCCTGGCGGTGGAGTGCCTCAACCAGAGCGGCGCCCATCACGACAAGGTCACGCAACTTTACGCCTGGGGCGAACGCCTGATCACCGACGGCGTGCTGGCCTGTCGTGAGGCGCAGCTGCTGGCGGGGCACGTCGCATCGCCCCTGCTCGGTGAGCTGGTGCTGCGTGCCTTCCGTACCAGCTGTCGCGAATGGGCTTTTGCCCAGATCTCCATAGCAGAATTTCGTCGCAGGGCGCTGACCGACGTGTACATCACACTCGCCGCCGATGCGGTCGACAGTTTTCACATCGTACTGACGAATAAGATCGCGGCCTTGGCCGCGGCCGGTACGCTAACTCGCAACCC
>JANOXY010000737.1:0-2617 GCA_031418675.1 Pseudomonadota bacterium | reverse complement strand
GATGATTGTTAAAACCGTGTCAGAGACGCGCGCTGAACTGTCCGACCTGTTGGGCAAGGTGCAGCATGGGGGCGAGAATGTTACCATTCTCAAGCACGGCAAGCCCGTTGGGGTGGTTGTATCACTCGAGGAGTATGAGTTTCTGGTCCGGCAAGAGGACGAAATCCTCGCCCGAATGGGGGCGGAAGCCTACGCGGAATACCGCAGGAATCCTGCCAATGTCATCTCGCATGGCGACCTGTGGGCAGAGATCGAGGCGGGCTACAAAGACGAATGACCCGGTATACGATTGACTACTCTCCCCGCGCGGAAAAGGCGCTGCGGGCGATCCGTGACGAACGCATCGGCGACCCGATCAAACGCGCAATCATGGGCTTGGCGGATGAACCGAGGCCGCCGGGTGCGCTCAAATTGGTGGGGGAAGACGATTTGTGGCGCCTTCGCGTCGGTGATTGGCGGATTGTCTACAGCATCGGGGACGGCAAGTTGATTGTCGTTGTCGTGAGGATCGCACCCAGAGGCAAAGTCTATCGGGACGTGTAGGGCGGGTTTCACCGCGCTTTTGCTATGATCGGGAGGCTGCGTGCTCGCACGAACCGCACAACGTTTATGATGCGTGGAAGCACGCACCCTACGATCAGACGGAACCCAGCCACGCGTAGGTCGTTTACTTGGCAGGTTTGAACAGGAGAATGACCATGACACGCATGATGATGGCCTTGGGGCTGATGTTGATCGCCGCCGCTTGCGAAACCGTCGAAGGGGCCGGGCAGGATATCCAGGCGGCCGGGGAAGCCATCACCGAAGAAAGCCAACAGGCCCAAGCGGGGATGTGACGGGTCGGTTCGGCGAGGTTGAGACGGTAGGGTGGGGTTCACCCCGCCTTTTTCTTTTGGGTATGATCGTGTTCTTCGCGTGAGTTTCACCCACCCTACACGCCGTAGGGTGGGTGAAACCCACGCGTCTTTCCGAAAATGCCCATCTCGATAACCAACCGTTAACCACATCCATGCGATGAAAACGCATGTCCCGCTATCGCCGCATTCATATCCCCGGTGGAACCTACTTTTTCACGGTCGCCCTTGCAGATCGCGGAAAGCAAACGCTGACCGATGAGATCAGCCTCCTGCGCTCCGTCTATGGCGCTGTGATGCGCGAGCATCCTTTCACGACCGAGGCCATCGTCATCCTGCCCGATCACATCCACGCGGTCTGGACCTTACCCGACGGCGACGGCGATTTCTCGACAAGGTGGAAAAAGATCAAGGCAGGCTTCTCGCTCCATTGTCGGGCCGAGGGGACGGTGACGCCGAGCAAGGTTCGCAAGGGCGAGAAGGGCATTTGGCAGCGCCGATTTTGGGAACACGCGATCCGGGACGAGGCCGATTTCGCGGCGCATGTGGAGTATTGCCGGTTCAATCCGGTCAAGCACGGTTTGGTGGAACGCGCCGAGGATTGGCCATATTTATCGTTCCGCAAAACAATCGCAACGGTCGGTAGGGTGGGTGAAACCCACGCGTAACGGGACGGTGTCGCAAAGACGCGTGGGTTTCACCCACCCTACGCTTGCTTGTCTTGACTACGCACTAAACTTATCTTATGACAGCATCTGGCATAGCAAAGATGGGGTGCGTGGATGGAGTTGGTTCTTCAGGGGTACAAGCGGCAAGTTTACAAACACACAATAAAGGCGGGCCACGTTGGACACCCGTATGGAACCGTTACGAAAGATGCTGTGTCGGTTTTTCCAGTCCGCAAACACGAATTGACGCTCGGCGGGGCCTTCGACGGGCATATTTCGGTGAGTTTAGGCGATCTTACGAAAATACTGACCGACGCAGCGGAGCGCGCTCCGATACCGGACCTGTTGGCCGCGATAGTTGCGAGCCTTCGAGGGATCTCTGATCGGTCCTATGGTGAGACTGACTTGCTTGATCGTAGAGAAGAAAGCCTTCTCGATAATGCAATTGGAATAGTCACTCGATTGGCTGAGCTTACAGATCAGCGGCGAATTCGAGAAGCAGACGAAGCGCAGGACGAGAGCGTAGCCTAAGATTGTAGTGGCAAGTACTAAGCTTGGTATTTTGAGCTTGCTCTGACCCAGGCACATGATCTCTCGTGCTAAGCCAGCGTATTGGTGCCATATCGAGCCGCTGTCATGTCCTAGGCTTAGCGTCTTTTTTGCGCAATCTTATGCAATCGGCAAAAAGGGCGGCGGATCATACCTCACCCATCCATCTTCAGCGCCGATATAAACGCCTCCTGCGGAATCTCCACTTTCCCGAACTGCCGCATCTTCTTCTTGCCAGCTTTCTGTTTGTCCAGCAACTTGCGCTTCCGAGTCGCATCGCCGCCATAGCATTTCGCCGTCACGTCCTTGCGCAAGGCCGACAACGTCTCGCGCGCGATCACCTTGCCGCCAATCGCCGCTTGGATCGGGATCTTGAACATGTGGCGGGGGATCAGGTCTTTCAGTTTTTCGACCATAGCCCGGCCGCGCATGTCGGCGCGGTCGCGGTGGACCATCATCGACAGCGCATCGACCGGTTCGTCGTTAACCAGGATCGACATCTTGACCAGCGCATCCTCTTGATACGCGGACAGTTGATAGTCGAAG
>JANOXY010000736.1:0-2403 GCA_031418675.1 Pseudomonadota bacterium | reverse complement strand
CAGCCGAAACCGGCCGAGATCCAGCGAGCTGGACCGCCGCCATAGCCAGCATCAGAGCCGGCACAAAACTCGACCACCGTCTACGCAACCTTACTATCATCCGAGCCTCCTCATTAAAGCTTAAGGTGGTGTATCAGCACTCGATTATCCTGTAAAGTTCTATTTATGATCTTTTTATGTTTTATTGCGCAAGCAACCTATTTCTTACCGGCTTCCAGCACGACGCGGCATTCACCTGGCAGCTGATCGAGCGTGATCTGCTTCTGCGGAGTTTCGGGCACGCTCGGACGCGGGGGAGCGGTCAGGAGCTTGTACCAATCCTGCAGTTCCTTGCCGCAGCCGTCGTCGCCTGGCACGGATTTCTGATGCGCGCAGTTGGTCGAGCCGGCTGGGCAGCCGATGCGCACATGAAAATGATAATAGTGCCCCCAGATGGGCCGAATTTTAATCAACCAGGCGCGGTCGGTATCGGCAACTGTCGCGTCGCAGACGGCCTTCTTGATGGCGGGATGGACCAGCACACGCTCGACTTCGGGGTAGGTTGCCGCGCGTTTCAGCAGGCGCACATGCGTTGACGTGAAAACGGCGGGATCGACGGCCAACTCGCCGGCTGATAGCATCGACGTCGCCGATAGCTCCTCGCGCTCTGGCGCTGACAGGCGGCGGTCGGGCATGGGCGTAAACCAGATATCGGCGTCGAGGCCGATCTGGTGGCTGGCGTGGCCGGTTAGCATGGGGCCGCCGCGGGCTTGCGAGATGTCGCCGACCATCAGGCCCGGCCAACCGTCCTTCGCCTTGGCGTCGATGGCCAAGCGCTGCACGAGCGCGATCAAATTGGGATGGCCCCAGGTTCGATTGCGCGACAAGCGCATGGCCTGCCAGGCCGGCCCGTCGACCGGCAATGCGGTGGCGCCAGCAAGGCAGCCCTTCGAATAGTTGCCGATGGCACGTGCAGTGAGCGGGGCTGGCGTCGTCTTGGCGCCGAACAATGTGCGGGCCGCGATCATGGGGGCTGCGGGGCGGACGGGCTGCACGACGTTGCCCGGTGTTGGCGCGTGGACGCTCGGGGCGGCCTTTTCGCCCTCGTCCACATCGGCGTTGGTGCGAGCGGTCTGGCTAGTCGCAGGTGGCGCGCACATGAGGATGCCGGTCAATAGAACACTTGCGATACCAATGGCCGCCGATCGTCTCCGAATGACCATGACTGCATGTCCCGCCGCACGAAGGTGTTCTGTGTGTTTACCATGGCGGCCGAGTGCGGCGAAACCGCGATGTGGATCAGCCGTCCTTCGGCGCACGCCAGCAGGGCTTCGAGTAGATCGCCCTCAACCAGCGGCAGGATCACCTGTGTCTCTGGGTCGCCAAAGCGGACATTATACTCTAGTACATACGGCCCATCGGGGGTCAGCATCAGGCCAGCATAGAGCACACCACAAAACGGAGTACCCGCCGCAGCAAGCGCACGCACTGCTGGGGCCATGCAGCGTTCTTGCATCCATTGCAGATCTTCCCAGTCGATTGCTACGGGTGCAACTGCGCCCATGCCACCGGTATTCGGGCCTTGGTCGCCATCCAGCAGCCGTTTATGATCGCGGGCTGGTGGCAGCATCAGCAAGCGCTCACCATCGCATAATGCCAGCAGCGAGATCTCAGGCCCAGTCAGGCGCTCTTCCAGCAGAATACGGCCCTCGCCTAGCGCGGCAATCTGGCTGATTGCCGCAAGCATCGATTCGAGATCTTCGGGGATGATTACACCCTTACCCGCCGCCAGTTGATCGGCCTTGACCACCCAGAGCTGCCCTGAAGCGCGCGCAAACTGGGCAGCTTGCTGGGCCTGTGCAAAGATATGGACTTTTGCGGTTGGAATGCCTGCTTCGAGCATGAGTTGCTTGGCAAATGCCTTGCTCGACTCGATCTGCGCCGCAGCAGCAGTTGGCCCAAACACCCGCAAGCCCGCAGCAAGGCAGGCATCAGCCAGGCCAGCGGCGAGCGGTGCCTCGGGGCCAATCACCACGAGATCGATGTTGCTGTGTTGCGCGATATCAACAATGAGGTCAATTCGGCTCATATCTACAGGCACAATCTGGCCGAACTGTGCTATACCTGGGTTACCAGGGGCTATCAGGAGCTTTTTTAGCAACGGTGATTGAGAAAGCTTCCAGGCGAGCGCATGCTCACGCCCACCAGAGCCTATTAGTAGCACATTCATGATCGCACCAAACTATCCGGCTGTAGTCTTCCATGTCTGCACAGCCGATAGATTGTACCACGCGCTGGCTGTTCTGTTGGCAGAAGAGCAGGAGCGTTATGCGAGTGATACTCGTGTTCCCGATAGCAAAGCTCACATCGATTGCGCCTCGGTGGGGCGTGGGGCGGGCCGCCATGGCATGCGGTATGGGTGCA
>JANOXY010000735.1:0-8226 GCA_031418675.1 Pseudomonadota bacterium | reverse complement strand
GCTGGCCGCTGTTAGCGTGGGTGTATATGAGCAGTCTCGGTTACCTCGGCGCCTATCTGGCCTTCACTTTCGGCAGTCGCTTGCCCACCCTCTGAGCGGCACCCGTCGCTGGCATCGGGTGCCATGCGGCTTTATCATCGCGGCCCTTAATCGACGCGCCCTGGAGTTTTCCCGCATGTTCCACAGCACCGACGACGAACGCATCGCCGGTTACCGACCGCTGATCTCGCCCGCGATCCTGATGGAAGAGCTGCCGCTTTCGGAAACCGCGTCGAATACGGTCAATGAGGCACGGCGCGCGGCCGAAGCCATCGTTCGTGGCGATGACGATCGCCTGCTGGTGGTGACTGGTCCGTGCTCAATTCACGATCCCAAGGCCGCGCTCGAATATGCCGAGCACCTGCATGGCGCGATGCGCGAACTGGCGGCGGACCTGTGCATCGTCATGCGCGTTTATTTTGAAAAACCGCGCACGACCATCGGCTGGAAGGGGCTCATTAACGACCCGCATCTCGACGGTACCTTCGACATCAACAATGGTTTGCGCGCGGCGCGGCGCCTGCTGCTCGAACTCGCCCACCGCGGCATGCCCGCAGGGTCTGAATTCCTTGACGTCATCACACCGCAGTTTGTCGCCGATTTGATGGCCTGGGGCGCTATCGGCGCGCGTACCACGGAAAGCCAGATCCATCGCGAACTGGCGTCTGGCTCGTCAATGCCGATCGGCTTCAAAAACGGCACCGACGGCAGCGTGCAGATCGCCGTCGACGCCATCGGCGCGGCGCGTCATCCTCATCATTTTCTGTCGGTCACCAAACAAAGCATCGCCGCCATTGTCACCACCCGCGGCAACGATACCTGCCACCTGATCCTGCGCGGTTCGAACAGCGGGCCCAACCACGATGCCGCCTCGGTGGGTGCAGCCGGTGCGGCCCTGCGTGCTGCCGGACTGCGCGATCGGATGATGATCGATTGCAGCCACGGCAACTCGCGCAAGGATCATCGCGAGCAGCCGGCCGTCACCCGTGAGGTGTGTGCTCAGGTCGCCGCTGGCTCTCATCTGGTCTGCGGCGTGATGCTCGAAAGCCATCTGAAGGAAGGCAAGCAGAATCACACCAACGAGACGCCGCTGGTTTATGGCCAGAGCATCACCGACGCCTGCATGTCATGGGAAACCACCGAGCCGCTGCTGCACGAACTTGCCGACGCAGTGCGTCGGCGACGCGTGGCACGCTGAACGGCCCACTGCTTTTTTTTCTGCTGCTGGCGAGTACCGTTAGCGCGGCGGCGCCGTCACGCATCGCCTCACTGAATCTGTGCACCGATTCGCTGTTGTTCGAATTGCTCGATGACACCCGCATTGTGTCGGTGACCGCGCTATCGCGCGACGCCAATCTCAGTTACTTCCACAGCCGTGCCGCGCGGCTAGCGGTGAATCACGGCGACGTCGAAGAGATTGTCGCTTTAGCACCCGACCTGGTGGTTACCAGTGATAACACCACCGGGCTGGCCACCCATCTGCTGACGCGTATGGGCATTGAGGTATTGAACCTGCCCGGCGCCAATCGGCTCACGGACTACCGCGTGAATCTGCGCCGGCTGGCCCAGACGCTGGACGTGGTTCCACGCGCCGAACAATTGCTGACCCAGCTCGACGATGCACTGGGCACCGAACCACCCCAGCCGCGGCTGCGCACCCTGGTCTATCAACCCAACGGTTTTACCCCGGGCAGCGCTTCGTTGATGCACGAAATGCTGGACTACGCAGGTCTCGATAATCTGGCCACCGACCTTGGTCTGACCCACGGTGGTTACCTGAGTCTTGAAGCGCTGCTGTTGAGCAAGCCCACCATGATCGTATTCAGTGCCCGCCAGACCGCGCGTCCCTCACTGGCCGAAATGCAGCTCGAACAACCCGCGTTACGACATCTGTTTGCGCGGCACGATGCGCCCGTTCGACGCGTGGTCGTGCCGGAGAATCGTTGGACCTGCGCCGGTGTTTTTAATCGTGATGCGATCGCAGCACTGCGCGAGGCGCGACCATGAACGTCTCGACCAGCGCCCTGCGGCACACCCTAAGCCACTCGCGCGGTCCGCTGACTGCACTGTGGATTTTGACCGTGCTGTTGTTTGGCGCCGCCCTGTGTCTGGGGCCGGTGCTGATCAGTCCATGGCAGGTTGTGCAACATTTGTATCCCAATGACGATTCGACCCTGGCGCTGATCGTGCGCGACATACGACTGCCACGCGCATTGCTGGCGGTGATGGTGGGTGCCAGTCTCGGTAGCGCCGGCGCGGCCTTGCAGGGTTTGTTACGCAACCCGCTGTCGGAGCCGGGCATCATCGGTATTTCCGGCGGTGCCGCCCTGGGCGCCGTGGCCGCGTTCTACAGCGGTGTGGCGGCAGGCGCTTATTGGGTCTTGCCAGCGAGCGGCATGCTGGGTGCCCTGCTCGCAGTTACCGCCATCCAGATCCTGGCCGGGCGTGGTGCCGATATCCTCACCGTGATTCTGGCCGGCGTTGCGATCAACAGTTTGAGCAGTGCGCTCACCACGCTGATCCTCAATCTGTCACCCAATCCCTTTGCCGCTTACGAGATCTATTTCTGGCTGCTGGGTTCACTCGCCAATCGCAGTCTCGAACACGTGCTGTTGGTGCTGCCCTTCATGCTGATCGGTTGGATCTTGTTATTCGGCACGCGGCGCGCCCTGGATGTGCTGGCCCTGGGCGAAGACACCGCCGTCAGTCTGGGCATCAACCTGTCACGCACCCGTACCTGGATTGTGGTCGGCAGCGCCCTGGCCGTCGGCGCGGCCGTATCAGTCAGCGGGGTGATCGGTTTTGTTGGTCTGGTTGTGCCCCATTTGTTGCGTCCGTGGTTTGGACATCGGCCCGGCGCATTGATCCTGCCCAGTGCCGTGGGCGGTGCTGCCCTGACCCTCGCTGCCGATCTCGGCACACGCATCCCGCTGGCCGGTGGTGAACTCAAACTTGGCGTTGTGACGGCCCTGATCGGTGCACCGTTTTTTCTGCGTCTGGTACTGCAGTCGCGAGTGGCGCAACGATGAGTCTGTTGGAGGTGCGCGGCATCACCTACCGCCGCGGCGCGCAGCTGCTATTGCAGGATATCGATCTCGACCTGCAGGCCGGTCAGGTGCTGGGCGTGATCGGTCCCAACGGCGCCGGGAAATCCACGCTGTTGCGCCTGTTGGCGGGATTGGCGCGGCCACAATCCGGCACAGTAAAGCTCGATGGCCAGGACATTCATACGCACAGCGCAGCGACCCGTGCGCGCGCTATCGGCTATCACCCCCAGCATGCGTTGATGCATTGGCCGATGGCGGTGGCGGCTGTTGTAGCGCTGGGACGTTATGCCCATGGCGCGTCATTGGAGACGCTCGGTGAAAGCGATCACGCCGCGATCAGCGCCGCGCTCACACGCTGTGGTCTCGAAACCTTGATCGCAAGGCGCGCCGATCAGCTCTCGGGTGGTGAACTTGCGCGGGTGCATATCGCGCGCCTGCTGGCCGGCCAGCATCGTTTATTGCTTGCCGACGAACCCATTGCCAATCTCGACCCGCGCTATCAGATGGAAATCCTGCAGGCTTTGCGCGTCCATGCCCAGGAACGCGGCGCCGCGATTGTGGTGTTGCATGATTTGAATATCGCCGCTCGCCACTGCGATCAGCTGCTGTTGCTGGCCGCCGGTCGCGTGGTGAGCGCCGGCACGCCGCGCGCCGTGTTGACGGCCGCACGCGTCGCCGAAATATTCGCGGTGCCGGCCAGCTATTTCCACGCCATGGGCATTGCCCAGGCACTTCGGGATTAGGCCCCGTTGCGGCGGCTGCTAGAATCGCCACGTTCATCCGCCAGGGAGATCTCAAGCAATGTCAGTGTCCCAAGGTGTGCAATTCGGCCTGTGGTATTCGTTTCGCAACCCGCGCCAGTGGCAGGCGGATTATGCCGATCTCTACGCAGCCCATCTGCGCCAGATCGCCTGGGCAGAAACCATCGGCTACGACGACGTGTGGCTGACGGAACATCATTTCTGCGAAGACGGCCACGCGCCCTCCATCCTGCCGCTGGCGGCGGCCGTTGCCGCCACCACTCAACGCATTCGTATCGGCACCGGTGTATTGCTGCTGCCGCTGCACGATGCGGTGCGGGTCGCGGAAGACTGCGCGACCATCGACATTCTGTCCCGCGGACGCTTTGAACTGGGCGTGGGCATAGGTTATCGCCCCCAGGAATTTGCCGGCCTGGGTCGTCGCGTCAGCGACCGCGCCGGCCTGATCGACGAAGGTCTGGAGGTGATCGCCCGCTTATGGCAGGGCGAAGCGGTGACCTTCCACGGCAAACACTATCAACTGGACGGCGTGCGTCTCACGCCGCCGCCGGTCCAAACGCCGCGCCCGCCGCTGTGGGTAGGGGGCTTTGCGACGGCCGCGGCCAAACGCGCGGCGCGTCTGGCCGATGGTTATATCGGCACCAATCAAATGGTCGAACAAGCGCGGATTTTTCGCGACGAATGGCAGCGTCTGGGTCGAAGCGGGCAGCCCCGCCTGGCGGGTGGGCATTTCTGGCTCATCGTCAGTCGTGATCCGGCGCGTACCTTTGCCGCCGTTGCGCCCCACGTGAAATACCAGATCGAGGTCTACAACCAATGGCTGGGCGATGCCGGCCAGGCGCTGTTTCCGGCGATCGATTCGCCACAGGACCTGAAACGCCTGGGCATCCTGCATTGTGTGACACCGTCTGAGGCGGTCGACCTGATAGCTGCTTACGTGGAGGCCACCGGCATCGAGCGCTACTACAGCTGGACGGTACCACCGGGCTATCCGGTTGAACGCATGAATGAACATCTGGCCCTGTTCGCCAGCGAGGTCATGCCACACTTCCGGCGCGCTTGAATCGCGGACGGCTAGCGGTTCGCTATATTCATATAAGGAATCAAACTATTTTCTAATATTCCATATAAGGCAGAATTCACGGCAACGCACAGGCATGGAGATGCAGCCGTGAGCCTCATCAATGCAAGTTTCAGCACAAATCCGCTAACCCTGCCGGCCAATCTCGCCGAGGCTAACGCTGATCTTGAAGGTGCAAGCGCACCGGAGATCATCACCTGGGCCCTGGCGCGCGCCCACAATCCAGTAATTTCGACCAATTTTCGTCCACGTTCTGCGGCGCTTCTGCACATGGTGACCCGCGCCTGCCCGGACATCCCCGTGATCTGGGTGGATACCGGCTACAACACTCCGGCCACCTACCGTTACATCGAGGAACTGCGCGAGCGCCTGCAGCTGAACCTGCGTTCTTATTCGCCGCGCGTCACGGTCGCGCGCCGCGCCGCAACCGGCGGCCTGCCGGCCAGCGATTCCCCGCTGTTTGCGCGTTTCGCCCACGAAACCAAACTCGAGCCCTTCGAGCGCGCCTTCAACGAGTTGCGGCCCGACGTCTGGTTCACCGGTATCCGCCGCGAACAAAATGCGTTCCGTGGCGGCCTGAACGTGGTGTCGCGCGGTGCGCAGAACAGCCTGCGCGTAGCACCAGTGTTCGATTGGACCGAAGAAGCCCTGCTCGCTTATCTCGGCGCCCACGGCATATCCGACAACGACGATTATGTTGACCCGACCAAACCCGGTACGCAGCTGGAGTGCGGTCTGCAACTGCTGAGCTGAGCTGCACGCGTGCCCCACACGCCGTTCAATGGGCGTGCGGGGCCATCCCAGGCTTCAGGCCTCGACCTTAACCGGAATCTTGCCGATGCGTGCCTGCCACTCCCGTGGCCCGGTGTCGTGCACTGAGACACCACGGCAATCGACCGCCACCGTCACCGGCATATCCTCCACTACAAATTCGTGGATGGCTTCCATACCAAGATCTTCGAACGCCACAACGCGTGACTTACGGATCGCTTTCGAGACCAGATAGGCCGCCCCGCCTACCGCCATCAGATAAACCGCGCCATGGCGCTTGATGGCTTCGATGCCACTGGGCCCGCGTTCAGACTTGCCGATCATGCCGAGCAGGCCGGTCTTGGCCAGCATCATCTCGGTGAACTTGTCCATGCGGGTGGCGGTGGTCGGCCCGGCCGGCCCCACCACTTCGTCGCGTACGGCATCAACCGGCCCCACGTAGTAGATGAAACGCCCTTTAAAATCGACGCCGGCCGGCAAGGTTTCACCCCGCGCGAATAAATCCGCGATGCGTTTGTGTGCAGCGTCGCGCCCCGTCAGCATCGCACCCGACAGCAGGATGGTTTCTCCAGGTTGCCAGGCCTTGATGTCTTCGGCGGTGACGGTATCGAGATTCACCCGGCGCGCGTTGCTGACCGACCAGGTGATCTGTGGCCAATCGGCGAGTTTTGGTGTGGGCAGATCCGCGACACCCGAGCCGTCGAGGGTGAAATGCACGTGGCGGGTCGCGGCGCAGTTGGGAATCATCGCCACCGGCAGTGAAGCCGCGTGGGTGGGGTAGTCCATGATCTTCACATCGAGCACCGTGGTCAGACCACCCAGACCCTGGGCGCCGATGCCGAGCGCATTGACCTTCTGGTAAAGCTCGATGCGCAAGGCTTCGAGATTATTTTGCGCACCCCGCGTGATGAGTTCCTGCATATCGATCGGATCCATGAGCGATTCTTTGGCCATCAGCATCGCTTTTTCAGCCGTACCGCCAATACCGATGCCGAGCATCCCCGGCGGGCACCAACCTGCGCCCATAGTCGGCACCGTCTTCAGCACCCAGTCGACGATGCTGTCCGAGGGATTCAGCATCACGAATTTCGACTTGTTCTCCGAACCGCCACCCTTGGCCGCCACGGTGATCTCCACTTCATGGCCGGGCACCAGTTGCACGTGGATGACCGCCGGCGTGTTGTCTTTGGTATTGCGGCGTGCGCCCGCCGGATCGGCCAGCACCGAGGCGCGCAGTTTGTTATCGGGATGCAGGTAAGCGCGACGCACCCCTTCGTTGATCATGTCTTCCAGGGCCATGTCATCGGCCCAGCGCACTTGCATGCCGACCTTGCAGAACACATTGACGATACCGGTGTCCTGACACAGGGGGCGATGACCTTCGGCGCACATGCGCGAGTTGATCAGGATCTGAGCCATGGCGTCTTTAGCCGCCGCTGATTGCTCGAGCTCGTAGGCGCGCGCCAGATTCTTGATGTAATCCGGTGGGTGGTAGTAAGAAATGTACTGCAGCGCGTCGGCCACGCTCTGGATCACATCAGCCGCTTTGATTGTTTTCACATCGATACTCCCGAGAACTTACGAGCGCTGTCACACACGAGGCGGCGCAGCGATCTGGGTCTTGAATTAGGCGGCAGGCGTTGTCCGAACTCGCCGCCTGTCCAGTATAGCGGCCCCGGCCGAGGCTCAGAGCAAGGCAGCTTCGGCCGCGATAATCGCGGCTCGAACCGCCTCAATTTCCACCGGCGTTTGCATGAGCAACAGCGCCAGACGCACGAGCAATTCGCTTTCCCGGGCAGGGCCGACGCGGTCGATTGCAGCGGCCAGCAGCCCATAGGCCTGTTCAAAATCCTCGTTTGTTAACGCTGCAATGTTCATACGACACTACGTCCCAGTGCGCGTGCAAAAGCGGCGTTCAATACCGCGGGGTCCAAGCGCCGCCAGCGCGCACACACATGGCGATCGGGCCGTACCAGATAGGCACTGCCAGACGTTGCACCATAGGCAGCGAACAAACGACCGTCGTCGTCGATGAGGGTTGTTTCGCCCTGCGCGCCGCGTGGTGCGATGACCAGCAGCCGCGTGAACTCATCACCCAGCGCGAGCGCAGCGCAGGCGGCTCGCGTGTCAGCTGACACCGCACCATCGGCGCTGAAATACAGCAGCGTGAATCCGCGACCCAGATGATCGAGCAGATGGGAACCGTCGCCACAGCGGTGATTGCACAAGGGCGCGCCGCTGGCCGGTCCCGCCACAAAGCTGTCCTGCTCGTCGCTGCTGAGCATGCTTGCGCCGTAGCTATAGGGCTGCGATTGGCGCGGGTCGAGCAAACGCCGCGCAAATTCGTGCGCACCCGCCAGCGCCAGCGCTGCATAGCGCAGCAGGCGGTGGCCGCGTGTCGGCGGTGACATAAAACGTGTGCTCTTGATGGCCTGGGCAAAAATGTCCAAGGTCGCGCCGCGTCGTTCCGGACTGTAGCTGTTGAGCAGACTTGGTGGCGCCCAGCCGCGCACCACATAAGCGAGCT
>JANOXY010000734.1:0-5674 GCA_031418675.1 Pseudomonadota bacterium | reverse complement strand
GCGCCGCGTAGCACGCGGCCATCACGCCGGCGGCGCAGTAACCTAGCAGAGAGAGCTGGGTTTGTCCGGAATCGCGGAGCACCCGCTGCACGGCATCCGCAAGGAAGCGCAGCACGTAGTCGTCGAAACTCAGTCGGGCCTCGCTCCGCCGCGGCTCGGTATACTCGAGCATGTAGACATCGAAGCCCGCTTTGAGCAGGAACTCGACGAGGCTCTGCCCGGGCAACATATCCATCCCATAGCCGCGATTCGACGGGGGGACGATGAGCAGCACGGGCACACGGTAGACCTCATCGGCCATCGGCAGGTAGTGGACGACCCGTTGCGTGCCCCGGTGAAGGAGCACGTGCTTGGGTGTGAGTCCGACGGGTGGCTCGGGCGAGGTGAGGTAGTCAAAACCCTTGACCGTGCGCTGGAAAGCGCGCTCGACCTCTTCGCGCATACGGGTGCTGACAGACGCAGCGCTAGCATTGGTGGCGTTCATACCTTGTGCTCCCCTTTCGGTGTGAAGCGCTTCGTGCGCGGGACGCGCGGCACGCCGCCAGCCGGCCCTTCGCCCGGACCTGTGAGCCGCTCGATTGCCGCAGTCACGCGGCTGAGTTCGTCTTCGATCGCATGCAGACGTTCGCCGAGCCCGTCAATGTCGGTCTTGGTCGGCAGGTTCAGCGCGTCGAGGTAACGCCCCATGACCTCCTGCATGCCTTTCTGGATGTGCCGCGAGGCACTCATCGCCCGGTTCGCCTCGCGGCTGAACTCGTTGGTGGCCATATAGCCCGTGGCAAGCGTGTTGGCGGCCTTCTCCCACTGACCCACCATCTCACGCCACAGCGCGGCGGGGTCTTTAGCGCCCGAATCAGCCATTAGTCATCCTCCCCGGGGGGCATCCCCAAGCCTATAAGTTAGCGCATGCGATGAGTCCGATCCATGGACCTCGCAAGCTGGTCGATGGTACTGAGCACGGTCGAAGCCGAGAGGACCACCGATGCCGCCGGCAGCCTCAAATATTGCACCGTAATGTAGGTCGGCACGCTGACCCCCGGGTACAAATGCCGTTGGAATCCGACGAATACCTCCCGCACCTGATCCGGCCGGCCCAGTTCCACAAACGCGTCTGCGATGGCGTTCTGGTATTTGAGCTTGAGCAGCGGCGAGAGCTTCTCCTGATCCAGCTCATCGATGCCTTCCTTCTCCTACCGCGCCAGAACGAAATCGACGAAGGCCTGCTGCTTGTAGCTGCATTCCGTGGCGCTTGCGGCCTTGGCGGCATGCGCGCGCGTGCTACGGGTCACGGGTTCGGCCGCGAAGGCGATATAGGCCAACACGTCGAACACATCGCTGTTCTCGGCCTCGACAATTTTCTGCATCTCCGCCAGGTGCGCACGACTGAAGCCCTTGTCGGCCAGGCCCGCCAGCAGCTTCTTGCGCGTATCGGGCGCGCTCCACAGTTGCCGCAACTGGTCTTCGTCTTCGAAGAACTCCGGCAAGGTCCTATACAGGGCTTGCAGAAACTGCGCCGCTGACATCGGCTGCCCATCGGGACTCAAGAAGGGGGTCGCCGTCATGCGCTGGATCTTGCGTTCCTTGCCGTCCGCTAATTTTATCCTGGCCTTCACTGGTCGCGGATCAGACGGCGGCGGCTCCGGCGGTGGGTCGCGGAACTATAACCGCCCTTTTTTACGGATGGCGAGGGCCCCCGGGGATAGGTTCGAGCGCCGTCGGGAGGAATGAGCTCGCCGTAGGGGGCCATTGACCTGTGATGCGCAAAAACTCGACCAAGCAGATTGCGGGCTGTGCTCATAATGCAATCCACCGAGCACTGGCCTTACGGTCACGCTGTAGGCGGCGTCGATGCTATGTCGGGATCTGGCATCTGATGCGGTAGCGGGATTTAGCGGTGGGTCGGACACGCTAGGACCAAGCGACATATGAAGTCAGCAACGATTGTAACGATCAGACCACGAAGGTCCCTTTGTTTCTCCTACAGTCCCAGGGTGTTGGCGCCGATGCAGATCTGAGCCATATCGAGCGCATGCGCCGCTCGAACGGTGAGCCAGTACTGCGACTCCGGACGCCGCGCCGCTGCTGAATTGCATGCCACGATTACTGGCTCACTCCTGCATCGGCAGGCTGGCTCAATCCGGGGCCGGCGCCAACACATGTCAGCAAGAGGCGAGACCTACATGCCGCAACGCAAGATTGCTACGTCCGGACTGCGCGTTGACGCAACGCGCTTCCTGCGAGACCGGCCAGGGCACTGATACTTAAGAGCAGTGACCCAGGCAAGGGGACGGTCCCAAAGTTGTTGGATATTCCTGCGTCAATCGAGTTGGCCGTGTAGCCGCCAGCAAGGTTGAAGACCGTCCCGCTTTTGGCGAACGTGAGTGTATTGAGGAATTCCGCGGAAGCTTCACCAGCGATAACGGTGCCGAAGCCAAACGGGCGGGCACTGGTCTGGAGCCTGATTTCGAGCGAGAAAGGGGTGTTCGCAGTGACAGTAAATTGAGGACTGGTAATCACGCTGGACACGTTCGTTGAATGAATTCCGGAAGGCCCACTTCCTCCGAAAACTATCTGGGCCCTCCCCGGTCCGACAAATACGGAGCCGGGGGGGCCGCTGGCGTCTATAAAGACGTTAAGATCTGTTTTGCTGAAGCCAATGCGAGTACCGTTCACGAGGAAGTCTACGAGCACACTAGATTCGCCACCGTCGAACGCGCTGACGCCCGCGCCGGCGTTCAGTTCGCCTTCAAGCGTCATGTTGAGTGAAGTCGTAACCGTACCCGGATTCCCGCTAATGACGATATCGTCATACCGCCCGGAGGCGCTGCTGTTAACGTTGAAATACAAGGTTCCGCCCGCGCTAGGGCCGGCATAGTCCATCCGCCCAAATACTCGACTGCCAAGACCGGCAATCCCGGCCCTTGCGGCCGACTCGAATTCGACGAGTAAGGCGTCACCGGCAGTGCCCGCTATCGCGTGACTGAGTCCGTTCGGGTCCGAAGAACGCAATAAAAATCCATTGATGATATTGGATTCGTTGATACCAGTCCTACTTCCTTCGATCTGGAACATTGCCGCGCGCACCGGGCCAGAACTCGCAAGGAGTGTCGTGAAGAGAACGAACATAACTGCGTGCGACGGACGGGCTTTGTGAAATAGCAGCATCGCGATAGCTCCTGGCGAGTTTTCCTAAAGTCCGGTAACCGAATCCCGTTCAGGGATTGTTCGCAATTCGAGAACAAGGAAGGAACGCGCACCGCAGAATGGCTCCTGCCATCACCAGTGAGAAAATAGTGTAGCGCTTCCCACTAAGGTACTCGCATCTGTGTGGCAAGTCGCGTTTAGTCGCTACACCAAAGTCGATGCGCGACAGCTTCGTTAAGACAGTAGACGAAGCTAGCGAAGATCGTCTGTACCCCGAATCATATTTCGTCGTAATCGATATCCCATCTAAGGAAACTCTGAATTAGGGAAACTCTGAATTAGCTGATAAATATTTCACGAGTGTCGCTGCTAATGAGAGAAATGCCGAAAATTTCCCGGTTTCGACGGCCTGAGCGCCGCGCTCAGCGCCGTTTCATGCGCCCGAATGGCGCGGCGGGCGGATCTCGACTATGCCAGTCGCAACAGTCGCCGGCGAACCCTGTACAAATTTGCCAACGCGCAAGTCACGAACAACCGATGCGCGTTCTTCTCCAGCCCTTTGTAACGCGTCTTCGCGAAGCCGAAGATCCGCTTGATGACCAGGAACGGATGCTCGACCCTGGCCCGCACACTCGACTTGGTTTTGTTCTTCGCTCGCTCGGCTTCGTCGACCACACCCTGACGACGGTAGCGGCGGTTCGTCATGTCCTGCGCGTCAGGCGCGCACGCACTGATGACCGCGCCTTGCCCCTGGTACGCCGAATCACCCCACACCTTGGCCTCCTCGCCGTGCAGCAGATCCGGCAGACAATGCGAATCGTGAACATTGGCCGCTGTTGCCACCACCGCGTGAATCACCTTGGTTCGGCTGTCGACGCCGATGTGCGCCTTCATCCCGAAGAACCACTGGTTGCCCTTCTTCGTCTGGTGCATGTCCGGATCGCGCTTCTGATCCTTGTTCTTCGTCGAGGGTGGCGCGCTGATGATGGTCGCATCGACGATCGTTCCACGACCGACCTTGATGCCATTGGCCTCCAGATACTCAAGCACGTACTCGAACAGCGCGCTGCCGAGCTTCTCGCGCTCCAACAGATGTCGGAAGCGGCAAATCGTCGTCTCGTCCGGCGCGCGTCCTTGGGCGAGATCGACGCCGACGAAGCGCCGCATCGATACCGAGTCGTACAGCGCATCTTCGGCCGCTGGGTCGGACAGGTTGAACCACTGCTGGAGGAAGTAGATCCTGAGCATCATCTCCAGTTCGCGCGGCGGGCGGCCATTGCCGGCAGTCGGATAGGCTGGGGCAATCAGTTCGCAGAGGTCGGACCACGGAATGATGCGGTCCATGTCGCTTAGAAACTGGGCCCGCTTCGTCGTCTTGGCGTACTTCTCGAAGCCTTCGCCCAGGGTCAGTTGTTTACTCATCGGTCGCTCTCGTTCAGTGACTTTGGATGCCGGATCTGATCGACGACTTGTTCAGAAGTTCCTTAGATCGACCCGCGCCACAATCTCGCATTATCGTCGCCGTCGATTGGTGTAATACCGCATCTTCGCGTGGGCCCGGCTTTGCCCAGCATGTTGGTACGCGTTTAAATTTGACCACCCGTGCGCAGTCAATATTGACCAGGGATGGATAGCCGCTCGTGATTGAGCGGCTGTGGATAAGTGTAGCGGTATGGAGTGCGCGACGGGAAGCGACTGCGGACAATGCCGTTGTCGATCACCGTCACGCGGTATCCTTCAGAAGGGCTCTGTCGGGGTCTCGGCTGATGCCACCGTGTCGACTACCTTGCCGCGTTTGCGTTGCTCTCGGTCCCTGATCCGCGCTTTCGCTGTCTGGCTGCTATGTCGGAAGCGGAACGAGTCGTTGCCGGTCTCGACGATGTGGCAGTGGTGGGTCAGCCGATCGAGTAACGCGGTCGTCATCTTGGCGTCGCCAAACACCGCCGGCCATTCGGCAAACGTCAGATTGGTCGTGATGACCACGCTGGTGCGTTCGTAGAGCTTGGAGAGCAGATGGAAGAGCAACGCCCCGCCGGCCTGACTGAACGGCAGGTAGCCGAGCTCATCGAGGATGACGATGTCGGTGTGCATGAGGCTGTAGGCGAGCTTGCCTTGCTTGCCAGCGGCCTTCTCCAACTCCAGGCTGTTGGTCAACTCCACCGTCGAGAAGAAGCGCACCCGCTTGCCGTGTTGTGTGATGGCTTTGACGCCAAGCGCCGTCGCCAAGTGCGTCTTGCCGGTGCCGGTGCCGCCGATCAACACCACGTTGGCTGCCGAGTCGGCGAAGTCGCCAGCGGCGAGTTGCTTGATCAGTTGCTCATCGACCTTGGACTGCCCGAAGTCGAAGCTTGCCAGGTCACGATGCACCGGGAAGCGCGCCGCGCTCAATTGATAGCGGATCGAACGCACGTGTCTGTCGTTTACTTCAGCTTCGAGCAGCGCGCGCAACAACCAATCGGCGGTCTGTAAACGTGAGCCCCCCTCGGCAACCAGCTCTTCGTAACGCTGCAGCATCCCGTGTAGACGCAGC
>JANOXY010000733.1:0-2985 GCA_031418675.1 Pseudomonadota bacterium | reverse complement strand
GTGCCAGCGAATTTGTTCAGAACAAAATGAATTCGATCACGCTTGTCATCGAATGTAGTTGTCGATGCGTTCTAGAACGCCCCTGATCAAAACACAATGACGCATGCCTCGATGTGTAGCAGCGGGCCACCAGCATCGGTGCGATCTCGCCGAGGTATGGCGCGCAACAAGCGAGAAACACCAAAACGTGGGATGGGCTTGCTCAACACCGAACAACGCACCGGGCCCTCAGCTATCACCCTGCACAATCGTCGACTGCCCTGGGAAGCGAGTCCTTGGGCGGGCTGGGTTGATCCTGATGCGGACACCTATGACATTGACGCAAGCATAGCCCGCTAGCAGCAGCATGCGGGCCAAGGCACCATTCCTCGCTCGGCACTTATCAACGAAGGTCTGAAGCGGGGGGCGTTTACTGCTGGTTGTTGAGACCAAATTTTGCGCACCTGACCGGTTGCCTTCATCCCATAGAGAATTTATGGTCTGGTTATGACACTACCTCCCGATCAGATCCAGGCGGCGCGAGCACAATGGCAATGGCGCGGCGACGCCCGCCCGCCCTTCGCGGTGGTGCCTGCAGCGGGCCAGGTTTCGGTCTGGGACTATCCGCGTCCACCACGCATTGCACCCGACACCCGTGAGGTCGTGGTGCGTTGGCGGGATGTGGAGGTGGCACGCTCACGACGTGCGCTGTGCGTAATGGAAACCTCCCATCCACCGAGTTTCTATTTGCCGTGGGACGACGTGGCCGTGCGATTGTTTGAGCCCGCACCGGGCGAATCGTTTTGCGAATGGAAGGGCCCTGCGTACTACTGGCGACTGGTGGACGGCGTGCGTCGCACGCAGTCCGTGGCGTGGAGCTATCCAGAACCCCTCGCCGGCGCAGAAGTCCTGGCTGATTGTGTCGCCTTTTACCCCGCCATGCTTGCTTGCACTGTCGATGGCGCGCGCGTGCAAGCACAGCCCGGCGGCTTCTACGGTGGCTGGGTCACGCCGGAACTTGTTGGTCCATTCAAAGGCGAACCCGGTAGCCAGTCGTGGTGAGGGCGGGCGCGATCGCACCGTTCGCTTATCGATTTCTGGAAACAAGGCCCGCAATCCAATGACCAATCGGCCCGCGCATTCCGCGAGGCGGGACTGATCTTGATGTAACCCCGGCTTACGCGGGACCAGCCAGCACGGCGGCGAGCGGGAATTATTTCTGGGTGAAGTGGACGACGTGTTGGCCGCCGCCGCAGCGCTCGCGCAGCAACCCTATGTCGATGCCGAGCAGATTTATCTCGGTGGCCACAATACCGGTGCAACGCTGGCCTTATTGGCCACTGAGGTGAGCAGTCAATTTGCGGCGCTTTTTGCCTTTTGGTCCCGTCGCAAGCGTGGACAGTTATCCCACGGCCTTTCAGCCGATTGGTCTAAGTGACCACGACCCACGTGAGCTCAGCTTGCGCTCGCCTGTCTATTGGTTAGCCGGCGACGTTCGCGCCCGACTTATATGATCGATGGCATGAGCTTGAGCGACGCTTGGGGACAACTACCCCGGATCTGCAAGGACAACACCAATCCGCTCGCGCACTGCATTGCCATGGAAGGAGAAACCCAGTTCAGTACGCTCGCCAAGCTCACACCGGTAATTGCAGCAGGACTGGCCCTGGGCGGCGAAGGTCGTCCGTTAGTGCTGGAGTCCAGCGAGTTCCAGGCGCCGCCGGACTTGCAAAATTCGCCACGATGAGCCGGGTGCGGCACAGTCGAACCGACAGTTAGTCGACGAGCTTGCGGCCGTATAGCGCGCGCTCGATAAGCTTGGTGTCCAGATACTCGATGTCTTCAATGATTTGACCGTCGCGCACCGTGAAGACATGGCAATAGGTGTTGTTATAGGGGCCATGTTTGCCCGTCACGGTGCCCTGCGCGCGACACACAACTTTGTCACCTTCAGCAATCATTTCAATGACTGCGAGTCCGACGCCGGCGCGGGTATCGATTACCTTGCCGACCGCGGCCAGCAGCCCCTTTTCCACACCCGCATGACCACGATAGGTCTGCGACAAGGGTGTATCGCCGATCAGCGTCCACGCGATATCGGTGTGCATCAGCTCGCGCAGGCGACTTGAATCGCCGTTTGAGAGGGCGGCAAAGAAGTCGCGAATGACTTGTTTGTTGGATTCGATGGACATGGCTAGCTCCTGTAGCGGCCGACGGTGCGGCGGTGGTGTCGTTTGCACGCGGGCTTATGTCCGCACGGCAGAATAATCGCCGGGGCAGGACAGAGCGAGGCTCCTCGCTGGGCTGGCGATTTGCAATAGCGTGCTAATTGCGTCCGCGCAGCGCGGGCATGATCTCGCGCACGAACAGCTCCAGTGAGCGCCGGCTCTGAGTGGGCGTGAGTGAGCCCCAGGCAAACGAAGCGACGAAGTAGTCGACACCGCTTTCGGCGATCACCCGTTGGATCTGTTCGCGCACCGTGTCTACCGAGCCAACCAACACGGTCTCGCCGGCCACGCAGTTTTCCCAGCGGAAGAACTCGTCGTAGGTGTGGTCATCATGACGATGCCAGAGCTTGGTAATCGACGCGTAAAAATCCGCATAGGCCGACGCCGCAATGGCGGTGGCTTCAGCGTCGCTGTCAGCGAGGAAGATCTGACGCATGACCCCCACGCGAGGTTGTGCAACGTGTCCGTTCAGTCGCTCAGGATCATCGCAGTGGAGCGCCCACACCTCGCGGTAGAGTTTCGTCAAGCGGGCGACCACGGCCGGCGGGCCGATACACATGAAGTTGTAGCCATGCTGGGCGGCATAGGTGGTGCCCGGCTCGGTGAAGGACGGGTACCACAACGGCGGGTAGGGACGTTGCAGTGGTGCGATAGGCACCGGCACATCCCGGAACTGGTAGTGCTTGCCCGAGTGATTGAGCACCTCTTGTGTCATGGCGGCACGCAGGATTTCGAGCGTTTCGTCGAAGCGTTCGCGCGCGCTGTCGGGCTCGACGCC
>JANOXY010000732.1:0-9622 GCA_031418675.1 Pseudomonadota bacterium | reverse complement strand
TGCGGCGGCGTCTGCGCCTTCGCCGAAGAAGTATTTGTCCATCTGCTCGGCCAGGTATTTGCGCGCCTTCTGGTCGGCGAGATTCAGGCGATTTTCGTTGATCAGCATGGTCTGATGGGCGAGCCACATCTGCCAGCCGGGCTTGGAAACGTTGGCCAGAATGCGTTTGCCGAGTTCCCCGGGATAGGGTTGCGCTTTTAGCGCTTCTTCTTCGCGATTGAGTTTGACGCAGTGAACAGTAGTAGACATAACGAGCCTCGATTTGACGATCAGCGCAGGCTGGCCAGCAGCCGCGTTACGGGAGCAGATAGACCAATTCTTGTCGAATCGGCGGGTGAATACCAGCGCAGTGCGCCATCGTCGCGCACGGCCAGTGCCTGCGAGTCGACCCTTACGCGCAGCGGTGCAATGTCGAGATGAAAATGCGTAAAGCTGTGGGCGATCATCGCCAAGCGTTGGTGAATACGGCCATTGCCTAAACCGAGCGCCGACAAGCGCGCGCTGAGCGCATCTTCGTCAGGCACCTCGGGGAAACACCATAACCCGCCCCAGATGCCACTCGGTGGTCGCCGTTCAAGCAGCACCTGTCCTGCGCTGTTCTCAATGATCAGGAAACAGGTACTACGCCGTGGCACAACGCGTTTGGGGCGCGCGCCGGGGAAATCCGCCACCTGGCCGCTTTGATAGGCGGCACATTCATCAGCCACCGGGCAGTCACCACAGCGTGGCCGACTGCGTGTGCACAGTGTGGCACCCAGATCCATGATGGCCTGGGTATAAACACGCACCTCTGCACGGGGTAAATGTTGTTCCGAGAGCCGCCACAATTGTTTCGCGACGGCGGTTTCACCCGGCCAACCTGCCAGCGCGTGATAACGCGCCAGTACCCGTTTCACATTGCCATCCAGAATTGCGTGGGGCAGCTCATAAGCCTGGGCGAGGATAGCGGCTGCGGTTGAGCGGCCGATGCCCGGCAGGGCGATGAGCGTATCGAGGTCGCGGGGGAATTCACCACCGTGGCGTTCCATGAGCAAACGCGCGCAGCGATGCAGATTACGTGCGCGACTGTAGTAACCCAGTCCCGACCACAGATGCAGCACCTCGTCGGGCGCGGCCGCAGCCAGGGCCTGCACGTCGGGGCAGTGCGCAACAAAGCGCTCGAAATAGGGAATCACCGTGGCCACCTGCGTTTGCTGCAGCATGATTTCTGACAACCACACACGATAGGGCGTGCGTGCTGCCTGCCACGGCAGATCGTGCCGACCATGGCACGCGTACCATTCGATGAGGCGCGCGCTGAACTTGAACTCAGCCACGTCCGTCGCCGGCCTCGACTAATCGTTCGATATTCGCGCAGGTTTCCGCCACTTCCTGCATGAACACCCGTTTCAGGATGATGGGTCCCAGTACCGGCGGGATCCAGAAGCGTGGTGTCTGACGGGCACTGACGCTGACCCGGGTGTAACCCCCGGTCAAGGCTTCCAACCGCCAGTGCGCCGTACCATCGAGAAAGGTGCTTTCTTCCGGCACCATGGTGGTGATGATGTGGCCGGGTGATTCCCGTACGCGTTCGACAAAGTCCATGTCAAAACAAAAGACCAGGATGCAGTGGCGCAGCTTTAGCAGGCGTTTGACTTCGCCGTTGTCGTAACGCGCCAGCACGCGACTGGCGACGATGTCGTCGTTGATACGCTGCATATGATCGTAGTCGGTCACCACCGCATGCACCGCGTCGATGTCACCTTTTATGCGCGTAACGAATACATATTGATAGGTATGGCCTTCAAAGCTGATCTCGGCACGCTCCGTCTGCGCAGCACCGAGCGGCACACAGCAGTGCGTGGTCAGGATGACAAGTACGGCGAGCAGGCGGACGGGTCGAGGCATGTGGGCGGAGGACAATAGCCGCTCAATCAAAACTTGAGCAGATTCTTGAGCGCGTCGCCCTGTTTGCCCTCGAGTACCCCTTTCAGTTTTTTGCCGACGGCCTTCTCAATTTTTTTCTTGGCAGCATCTTTAGCGACGGCGCCGAGGATGTGAGCAAAATCCGGAAGACAAGTCGGGCTGTTGAGCTGGCCGTGACAGGCAATGGGCACCTCGTAGCCACCAAGCTGATAGGTGTTCTTGGCGCTGGTGCTGCGTTGTTCGCTGACCGCGAGCAGCAAATCGTATTTCAACGAGTTGTCGTTGAGGTTGGCCAAGGTGCCTCGACCTTTGATGGTGAAGCCCTCGCCGTTCATCACGAGATCCTGATTGCGCACCACGCCCTGCTTGATGGTCAAGCTGCCGTCCAGGCTTTTGAACTGCGTCTGTCCGCCGGTTGGCACCGCGACCACACAGCGGCATTCGATGATTTGTTCGACCGCGCGCAGAATGGCCACCGCGTCGACGCCGCGAAAGATACCCTCGCGAATACCAAATCGGCCCGTGCCACCCAGCGTCTGTTTGACCTGCGCAGCGCGGCCATCAACGGCTTGTAGCGCGGCGTCAAAGCTCATAACACCGGCGAGGCTGTTGTTATCTTTCAGATCGCGCAGTAGCGGTGCGATCTGAACCTTATCGAGCCGCGTGTTGAGCGCCATCGTGGTCTGTTTGCCGCGGGCATCCAGTACCACACCGCCGCCATAACGACCGTCGTAAAGTTGCGCGGCCAGCGGTTCGAGCTTGACCAGGCCCTTGGTCGCATTGATTTCCAAGCTGAGGTCTTTCAACTTCGCGCCGGATATCTTCAGCGCACCCACGGTGATCGCACCCTTGGCTTTGAGCGTGCGCAGTGCCTCGACCGGCAGTGCATTGGCGGCGCCGGCAACCGCAACATCGGGTGTGACGATCGCGCCGCGGTCATTTTTTGCGGGCGCTTCGAGATAACGATCAGCGTCGATGCCATCAACCGCCAGCGCAAAGTTCAACTGCGGGCCGCTGAAAGCGACGACATTAACATCGCCGGTCAGATGGCTATCGTCGAGCGTCACTTCCAGCGCGTCCAGCTTGAGGTCAGCGGTGCTGCCGGTGAAACGGGTGTTGAGCGCGAGTGCGCCCAACACCCGCGCATCGGCAGTCTTGGGGACGGGCTTGTTCAAGGACTTGAGCAGGCTGCGCAGATTGAAGCTCGGTATGTTCAGGCTGCCGTGGTAATGCGGCTTGCTCATGATCTGCTCGGCTTCGATATCAAGCTGCGCATTGAGGCCGAGGCCGGTCACGGCCAGGCGCGAGAGGCTGGCGGTTTGTGCCTTGAGATTGGCATGGGCCGACGCGGCCGTCAGTTTTAAATCCACCGGCTGCGGCGAGTCGGGGCTCACCATCCGCGCGATCACGGTCAGCGGGTTCAAACGCATATCGTCCAAGCCGCCTTGTATACCGGCTTCAAGCTTGATGCTTTGCACCGAGCGCGCCATCTCGCCCTGGCCGAGGGCGCGCAGCCACGGCCCGCTATCGGTACTCTCGATCGTCAGCCTGCCATCGATCGTTCCGCGCTGTTGATCGAGATCCACATCTTCGCCGCGTAGGGCGCCACTCAGCGTCAGACCACCCACCTCGGCGCTGAGTTTGCTCAGGGCGATTGTGCCGCGCGCCAGATCGGCATCGAAGCCACTTTCAAAGCTGAACCGTTTGTCGCTTTCGCGGGCCAGGGATTGTGCCATCGCCGCCAGCGATGTGTTTTTTCCCTGCGAGGCTGCGACCACGGCCAGCAAGGCCGGGAAATCGGCACCGCTGGCTTTGAATTCACCTTGGATCGCGGGCTGCTTGCTGGCGGCATTATTTGCCAGCAGCTTGCCACTGAGGGTGTCGCCGAGCAGTTTGGCATCCAGGCGTGGCAGGGCCGCGCGGCCGGCTTCGAGATCGATATCCACATCGACATTGATATCAAAGGACGGGTCGCGGCTATGGGCCAGGGCCTGGTTCAACTGCTTCTGGGTTTTGGCGTCCGCCCCTTTTAGTTGAGCTAACACGATCAGCACGCTGGGCAGGTCCGGGCCATGGGCCTGCAGATTACCTGTGGCCCGCGGCTTGTTGGTATTGGCCCCACTGGCGGTGAACGCGCCGTTCAATTGTGCGCCAAGCAGCTGGCCCTCGAGTTGTGTGAGCCGCACTTCACCACTGTCCAGGTTGGCATCGAAGGCCGAATCAAAACGCAGGCTGCGGTCAGCCATGCGGGCCAGTTGTGTGCCGGCCGGCAAATCAAACGCATTAAAGAGCACAGCCAGATCATCGACCTTGATCGCTAGCTGACCGTTAGCACTGGGTCGCTCGTCTTCAATGTCACGTGCGCTGAACTCACCCGTTACGCGGGTCCCAAGACCGTCAAACTTGAGCCCGCTCAAAGTGGCCGTTTTGTCCTTCAGATCCACCGCGAGTCCGGCACTGAGTTCCAGCCGGGCGCTGCCACCCGGCAGGTGTGCGCCGCGCAGCTCGCCGACCAACACCAGCGGTGCCAGGTCGTAACGCTGGTCATCGACGTTGTAGTTCAGGGTAGCGCTCAGGTTGAGGTCGGCGTCCAGCGCCGGCTGATTCGCGCGCGCAGTGGCAGAGACCTTGAGTGTTACGGGTGCACCGAAGCTCAGCGCATCGCTGGTAGCGGTCACGGCGGTGAGACTCAGCTGTTGTCCGGTCACAGCGTCGTGCCAGGTGAACTGGCCGTCCTTGATATCAACACCGCCTAGGATCAGCGCGGCGAACTGGCCACCGCTGGGCTGCTCAGGCTGCGCGTCGCGCGCTTTGCCCTCGTCGTTAATGAGATCAGCCCAGTTGCCAACACCCGCGGCATCACGCGCGAGATTGAGATGCAGGCCGTGCAGCACGACGGTGTCCATTTCCACACGCCGGCGTAACAGCGGCCAGGTCGCAACTGCGATTTGAATGCGCTCGGCGCGCAACAGCGGCTCAGCCTCAACAGCGCTGACATTGCTGACGGTGAGCGGTCCGGCCTGCAGTCTGATCTTTGGCCACAGCGCGAGCTCGAGGGGGCCATCGAGCACCAGATCGCGGCCGGTGTCGGCTTTGATGCGCGCGATGATTTGATCTTTGTGCGCGTTGATATCGAACGTCGTCAGAAAAACACCGAGGCCGATAAGCACCAGGGCCACTAGCACCAGCGTCATCAGCAGCAGGGTCTTAAGAACCTTCATCGGCAACGGCCTGGCTGGATGTCAACACCTGGGCGATGCGCGTGCGTGCACGGCCACAGGCAGCACGCACTTGGCGCGGCGCGGTACCACCGAAGTGATCACGGGCGGCCAGACAGTGATCCATATCAAGCACCTGATAAACCGACGCGTCGAGGGCAGCGTCGAGTTTCTGGAATTCGTCGAGGGGCAGCTCCTGCAGCTCGCAGCCGCGCGCCACCGCCAGACCCACCGCTGCGCCAACCACAGCATGGGCGTCACGAAATGGCCGGCCAAGGCGTACCAGGTGATCCGCCAGATCCGTGGCAGCGATGTAACCGCGCGCCGCCGCAGCGCGCATGCGTGCGCGGTCAACTTTTAAGGTTGGCACCAGATCGGCAAAAGCACGGATGCAGGCATTCAGGGTGTCGAGTGTGTCGAACAAGGGTTCTTTATCTTCCTGATTGTCCTTGTTGTAGGCCAGCGGCTGCGCTTTCATGAGGGTGATCAGCGCAACCAGATGGCCGATCACCCGCCCGGCCTTGCCACGCACCAGCTCCGGCACATCGGGATTTTTTTTCTGCGGCATCATCGATGAGCCGGTGCAGAACGCATCGTCTATATCAACAAAACCGAATGCCTGGGAATTCCACAACACCAGTTCTTCCGACATGCGCGAAAAGTGCACCATGATTAACGATGCGCAGGCGCTGAATTCGATGGCGAAGTCACGATCGCTGACCGCATCGAGCGAATTTTCCGCCACCGCTTCAAAACCCAGCAGTTCGGCGGTGCGTGCGCGATCGATGGGGAAGGTGGTGCCGGCCAGGGCGCCAGCGCCCAATGGCAATACATTGACCCGCGCCCGACAGTCACGCAGTCGACTGGCGTCGCGTAACAACATCTCCAGCCAGGCCAGCATGTGGTGGCCAAAGGAAATCGGTTGCGCCGCCTGCAGGTGGGTAAAGCCCGGCAGCAGGGTCTCGGCCTCCTGCTCGGCGAGAGTCACGAGCGCGTGCATCAGACGACCCAGGCGTTCGAGCAGGGCGTCGATTTCTTCACGCAGATAGAGTCGGATGTCGGTTGCCACCTGATCATTACGCGAACGCGCGGTGTGCAGTTTTTTGCCCACCTCACCGATGCGCTCGACCAGTGCGCTCTCAACATTCATATGCACATCTTCGAGCTTGACTGACCAGCTGAAACGTCCGGCCTCGATATCGGTGCGCACCAACTCCAGGCCACTCGCGATACTTTCGAATTCGGTCGCTGTGATCACACCGCATTCCGACAGCATGCGCGCATGGGCAATGGAGCCACGGATGTCGCAGATTGCCAGACGTTGATCGAAGCCCACCGAAGCGGTGAATTCCTCCACAAAGGCGTTAGTCGGCGCAGTGAAGCGACCGCCCCAGGGTTTCTCAGATGCGGGAGTCGATGACATGGTGTGGATGGGCTGAAAAAAACGATGGGGCAGTATATCCCAGCGTTGCGCTCGCGATTGACCGCGTGGCGAAGCGCGGACGACACTAGCGCCAACTATGATGCACCACTGCCCGTTCCTTTTTTACGCGCCACCACGGCGTAGCTCTGCCTGGATCCATGCCTGCTTCTGACTCCCATCAGGCGGTGCTCGAGCGCGGCGCGGTGTTTCTCCCCGATCTGTGTGGCGTGCATGCCCTGTTCGTGGTGGTGATCAGCAGTGAGCTGGTGGCCTTGATTGCGATCATTGCCCGCCACGGCTTCGGCCCGAACTTTGTTGATGAGTTGGCGCTGCTGTCCATTTATACCCAATGGCTGGGTTTGTCTTCGGCGGGCGCTCTGTGCCTGGCGCGCCGGCCATTGAATGGTCGTTCCGAACCCACTATCGCCGTCGTCAGCTTCCTGCTGGTATTGGCGGTCGCCTGGGCGGTTGCCGAGCTGGCGTGGTGGGTGGTCAATCCGGTGGTGGGTGCGGGCGCCATCATCCGCGTCAGCCATGGTGATCTGGTTTCGCGTACGGTGTGTGTGGCGGCTATCGTCGCGGCACTGGTGTTGCGTTACTTCTATGTGCAATTCCACTGGCAGCAGCGCATGGCCTCCGAGGCTTCCGCGCGGCTCGAAGCCCTGCAGGCCCGCATCCGCCCGCATTTTTTTTTCAACTGCATGAATACCATCGCGAGCCTCACACGCAGCGACCCGCCGTTGGCGGAGCGCGCGGTGGAGGACTTGGCCGATCTTTTTCGCGCCAGTCTCGCCGACCCACGTGCGCCGGTCTCGATAGCCACCGAGATCGACTTTGTCGAACGCTACTTGAGTATCGAGCGTCTGCGCCTGGGTGAGCGTCTCAAGGTCGATTGGCAAGTGGAGTCGAACTTGGCTGATGCGCGCTTGCCCTTGTTGAGCCTGCAACCCATCGTTGAGAACGCCATATATCACGGCATTGAGCCGAGTCGTGGCGGTGGCACCATTGTGATCGCTTTGCGACGTGCCGGTGCGATGCTGGAAGTGCTGGTTTCCAATCCCTTTGAAGCCGACAGTGCGACCCATCATCATGACGGCAATCGCATTGCGCTGAACAATGTGCGCCAGCGACTGCGGGCGCATTTTGGCGAAACGGCGGAACTGCAGAGTGAGCAGGCCGAGGGCCGTTACGTGGTACGTATGGTGGTGCCGCTCGGCGACGAGACACGCGTGTGAAGATTCTGATCGTGGATGACGAGCCCCTGGCGCGGCGACGCCTGACGTCTCAGATCGCGGATCTGGCCATCGGCGAGGTGGTGGGTGAGGCACACGACGGCATTGCCTGTCTGAGTGCCATCGAACGCTGGGCGCCGGATGTTGTGCTGCTCGATGTGCGCATGCCCGGCATGGATGGTATTGAAGTGGCGCGTCATCTGCGCACGCTGGACACACCACCCATCATCATTTTCACCACCGCCTACGACGAACATGCGCTGGCCGCGTTCGAAACCCATGCACTCGATTATCTGTTGAAGCCCGTGCGCAGCGAGCGTCTGCGCGAATCCCTGGAGCGCGCCGCAAGTTTGTGCCTGGCGCGCGACGTGCTGTCGGAGCAGGCCGCGAGTGCCTTTGGCCACCGCCGCCATGTCAGCGCAGTGGTGGGCGGCACGTTGCGCCTGTTGCCGGTTAACGAGATTCTGTACTTTCACGCCGATCAGGGTTACGTCAGTGCGGTAGCGGCAAATGCGCAGCTTCTGATCGAGGATTCTTTGCAGGCACTGGAAACCGAGTTTGCCGAAGACTTCGTACGCATTCATCGCAACGCCCTGGTGCAGACCACCCGCATACGCAGCCTGGAGCGCGATGGTGACGGCAACGTCTCGGTGGTGCTTGAGGGGCGTTCGGAAAAACTGCTGGTGAGTCGACGCTTGTTGGCGCAGGTCAGAAAACGATTACGGACCGGCTAGACGTTCGCGCCCCCATTACCGACACTTTGTTCACCCACGCCATAGGCGATGCCTTCGGCGCCACGACTGAGCGAGCTAACACGATGTCAGACGAGATTGCTTTTGACGACGTCAAAATCGAGTACGCGACCATCGCGCAAGCACGGGCGCTGGGTGGCCTGCGTCTGGTGCTGGGTGCCTACACCATACCCGGGCCCTGGCGTGAGTCGTGCAAATGTTTATTCGACGTCAAAGGTGTGCCCTATACCTCAGTACGTTGTTCCAATGAGGGTGCGACCGAAACCAGTTTTGGCGCGGATGGCGCCTTCAGCGAGTTGCTCGCCTGGACCGCACAGTCCTCAGCGCCGGTTGCGATCTGGGCCGATGAACGACCGCGCTCATCGTGGATAGATCAACTCAATCTGGCCGAACGCCTGGCGCCGGAACCGCGACTGATCCCGCTGGAATTTGAAGCGCGGCTGCGCATGTTTGGTCTCATCAACGAAATCGCCGGCGAGAATGGTCTGGGCTGGAACAAGCGTCTGTTGCTGATCGACCAGGCCATGAGAAGTGCGGCGCCAGGCAGTGCCGAGCATGATTTCTGGCGCGTACTGGGTGAAAAGTATCTCTACTCGCCGGCGCTGGGCGCGATGGCCAAAACGCGCATTATCGAAATCCTTGGCAGGCTCAGCGCACAATTGTCAGGCAGTCACGAGCGCGGCAGCCGCTACTACCTCGGCACGCGCTTGAGTGCACTCGATATTTACAGCGCCTGTTTTTATGCCCTGCTCGAGCCGCTCCCGCCGGCGCTCTGCCCGATGGCGAGCAGCTACCGACCGGCCTACCGCAACGCCGACCCGGACATCGAGCAGGCGATGGGCAGCCTGCTTCGCACCCATCGCGATTTTGTGTATCGCGAGCATCTGCGGCTGCCGATCGTGTTCTGAATGGATTTCACGAGCGACGCTCGCATCATCGTTCGTGGTGCGGCGTGGTCGCGGCGGTGGCCGGGGGCGAGCCCGGCCACCCCGCGCGCCCCAACGCCCGGTAAACGGCCCCCCAAAGAAAGGGCCTGGGGGAACCCCCCCCCACGCAAAACAACAAAACCCAGTCAAAGAAAAACCCCCCCCC
>JANOXY010000731.1:0-3464 GCA_031418675.1 Pseudomonadota bacterium | reverse complement strand
GCTCGACGATGCCGATAGCGCGGTCGACACCCGCACAGAAGCCGCGCGGATTGGCCAAATGAATTTGCATTGTCGTTGGGACCTGCGTGAGCGATTGATGCGCGGCATTATACGCGCGCGTCCCTATGATGACAGGTCGAAGTCCACGTTAATCCGCAGCTCGAGGGCGCGGAGCGCTCAGTGTGCCGGCAAGCAACATGAGGAATGCCCCCACAACTATTGCGGAATCGGCGATATTGAACGCTGGAAACGAATACTGACGAAAGTAAACATGGATAAAATCCACCACATAGCCGAACCGCAGCCGATCGATTAGGTTGCCGATCGCCCCGCCCAGAACAAAAGCCAGGGCGGTCGCTTCCAAACGCTCAGAGCGTTCCATGGTCGCAAGCCGCCACACGACAACGCTGCCCACCACCACCGCGATACTCGAAAATAACCATCGCTGCCAGCCTGCGGCGTCATTGAGCAGGCTGAAAGCAGCGCCGGTGTTGTGCAGTAGCGTCCAATTAAAGCCGGGCATGACCGCCCGTGGCACGCCGTATACCAGATGGTTGCTCGCCACCATCTTCGTTAACTGGTCGAGCACACATACCGCGGCCGCCACTGCCAGCCACGGCCCAAGACCGGCCCATCTAGCGCGCAAAAGACAAAATCCTGCGCGCGGCTTCACAGTCTCGCCCAATCTGTTCGGCCATTGCAGCGAACGAATCGAATTTGATGTCGTCGCGAATCTTATCGATGAACTCGATGCCGACGTATTGCCCATAACACTCGGCGTCATAGTCGAAGATATGTACTTCGAGGACAAAGCGTGGGTCATCGATGGTGGGGCGCGAGCCGACATAACCTACGCCAGGGCGCGGTAAGGCCCCTAGCCCGTGAACTTTGACGGCGAAAATTCCCGCGATCGGGCTCTTGCGGCGATGGAGGTCGAGATTGATGGTTGGAAAACCCCATTCGCGGCCGCGCTTGTGACCGTGCACGACGCGCCCCTCGATGCAGTAGGGATGACCGAGCATGCGGGTCGCTTCGTGGTAGTAGCCATGGCGCAGCAGATCTCGCACATAGGTGCTACTGATACGTTTACCAATGAATAAAAACGGGACGGTCTGCTCCATAACAAAATGATGTCGTGCAGCGAGTTCCTGCAGTAGTGAAAAGTCGCCACCACGGCCGCTGCCGAAGCGAAAATCGTCGCCGATAATCAGGGCTTGGATACCTAACTTGCGCACCAGCAATTCACCCACAAAGCGATCGGGCGGCATAGCGGCCAGCTCGGAGGTGAACCGCAGCACCAGTAAGCGATCGACGCCGCGTGCGGCCAGCAGATGGAATTTTTCCCGCAGTCGCGTGAGGCGCGCCGGTACTCGCCCCCGATCGAAGAATTCCGCAGGTTGCGGCTCGAACAAAACCACCATACTCGGCACACCACGCTCGGTGCCCAGTCGATTCAGGCGCTTGATGATCTCGCTATGCCCTAAATGAACACCATCAAAGTTACCGATGGTTGCAACGCAACCAAAGTGCTCGGGCCGGATATTGTGTATTCCGCGGATCAGTTGCATGGGCGACGGGTGGAAACCTGACGTGGGAACCGCGCTTGGGGCTAGCCCATTATACGACGTGCTCACGCGCCGCCATATCGCGAAGGCGCAATCCACACAACCAGAGCGCACCAAAGTAAACCACAGCACCGGCGCATATCGCGAGGCTGAGTCGTAAGGCCCGCATGCCTATGGTCCAGGCCTGCCATTGATCCAGTGGCGTGACGCACGCCCACAGCACTAAGCCCATCGCCAGGCTGGCACCGCTGATTTGTACCAGCAGACGCCGCCATCCGCGCCCTGCCCGATAAATACCGTTGCGGCGCAGCGTTGAGTAGAGCATCCAGGAATTGAGGTACGCACCTAACGAAGTCGCCAAGGCCAGACCAACGTGCTTCAAGGGATACACCAGCATGAGGTTGAGGACGCTCGAGGAGATCAGCGAAATGATGCCGATTCGAACTGGCGTACGGGTGTCCTGACGGGCGTAAAAGCCCGGTGCCAATACCTTGACCAGGATGAAGGGCACTAGACCGACGGCCAAAGCGACCAGCGCTTGGCCCGACATGACGACCGCGCGGTGGTCCATCGCACCGTATTGAAACAGAGTGCTGAGTAAAGGCACTGCCAGTACTGCCAAACCGATTGCCGCTGGTGCGCCTATGACAAATACCCAGCGCAAGCCCCAGTCCAGCGTGGCCGAAAAGGATTCCGCCGTGCCGGCATTGTGGTGCTGGGCGAGGGCCGGCAAGATGACCGTACTCAGAGCGAGGCCAAAGACGCCAAGCGGGAACTCGCAGAGCCGATCCGCGTAGTAGAGCCAGGAAATGCTGCCCGTTTGCAGATAGGACGCCAGGATGGTGTCTAACATCATATTTATCTGCGCAACCGAAACGCCGAAAATTGCCGGCGCCATAAGCCGCAGAATTTTTCGCACGCCGGGATCTGAAAACGCCAGCGCGGGCCGCGGGCGGATCCCGAGTTGTCGCAAACCCGCATACTGCATGCCTAGCTGGGTGACGCCGCCAGCGAACACGCCAAGAGCAAGCCCCATGATCGGCTCGGCCATATAGGGCGCAATCCATAGGGCACCGATGATCATGGATATGTTGAGCATGATCGGGCTGAGCGCTGGGATGCCAAAGCGCCCGTAGACGTTGGACACCGACCCCAGCAAGCCACTCAAAGATATGAACAATAGATAAGGAAACGTCACACGAAGCAGGCTGGCCGACAACTCCAACTTGGCGGTCTGGTGCACAAAACCTGGCGCGAACACCACCACGAATATCGGCGCGGCGATCACTCCAAGCGTAACCACCCCTAGCAGCACCGCCGCAAGCGTCCCGCTGACGGCGTCGATCAACCGGCGCACGGCCGCCTCGCCCTCGTTTGCGCGGGTTTCGCTCAAGACCGGGACAAAGGCCTGGGAAAAGGCGCCTTCCGCAAACAGGCGACGGAATAGATTGGGGATTTTGAAAGCGACGAAAAAGGCATCGGCCGCCATGCGGTCGCCGAAGGCCGTGGCCACGATCACATCGCGGACAAAACCCAGAACCCGCGAGACCAGCGTCATCTGGCCGACGACCGCAGTCGCTCGCAGTAGCTTAGCGCTCAGATAGTGTTCCCGCAGTGTCGGCCGCGCGGCCAGTGCAGGTGATTATACGCACCCGTCGCCGAGCAGGGAGCGGCGCAGCAGGATTGACAAGCCCAACTCAAAACAGCATAGTGCCGCGCTCTCAAGCCCAGCCGAACGGAGAAAAGGTCCTTGGCAAATTCTGCTCAAGCGCGCAAGCGCGCACGTCAGTCCGAGAAGCGTCGCCAGAATAACACTAGCCGCCGCTCGCTGCTGCGCACCCGGAACAAACAAGTCATAAAAGCCATCGAGTCCGGGGATCAGGCTGCTGCAGTTGCCGC
>JANOXY010000730.1:0-3342 GCA_031418675.1 Pseudomonadota bacterium | reverse complement strand
CACCATGAAATCGATCTCAGCGTGGCCACCATGAGCTGTATCCTCGCGCTCGATCAGGGCACCACCAGTTCACGTGCACTGTTGTTCCATACCGATGGGCAGCTGCTGGGCATGGCTCAGCAGGACTTCCCGCAGATCTTTCCCCAGCCCGGCTGGGTCGAACACGACCCGCGGGTATTGCGCGATACGCAGTTTGACTGTGTGCATCGTGTGCTGGCGGCGTCCGGCACAAGCGCGCGAGACATCAGCGCCATTGGCATCACCAATCAACGGGAAACCACCATCCTGTGGGACCGTCGCAGCGGCGAGCCCATCGCCAATGCCTTGGTGTGGCAGGACCGACGCACGGCGGCGCTGTGCGCCGCGCGCTGCGATGGCGAAAGCGACGCGCTGATCCGCGAACGTACCGGCCTGGTGCTGGACGCGTATTTTTCGGCGTCCAAAATTCGCTGGCTGCTCGACCAGGACAGCCGCCTGCAGGCGCGGGCCGAGGAAGGCGAGGTGGCCTTTGGCACCGTCGACAGCTGGTTGATCTGGCATCTCACCGCCGGACGCGTGCATGTCACCGATGCCAGCAATGCCTCGCGCACTCTGCTTTACGATATTGAGCGCGGCGATTGGAGCGATGAACTGCTGGCGCTGTGGAATATCCCGCGTGCCCTGCTGCCACAAGTGGTCGACAGCAGCGGTATATGCGCCACCACCTCGCTGTTCGGGCCAGAGATCCCCATCGCCGGCGTGGCCGGCGATCAGCAGGCCGCTTTGTTCGGCCAGGCTTGTTTCACACCTGGCATGGCCAAATGCACCTATGGCACCGGCTGTTTTATTCTCATGGCCACCGGCCGCCAGCGCCCGCGTTCAAGCCGCGGCCTGGTGACGACGGTCGCGACCCGCATCAATGGCGTCACCGAATATGCGTTGGAAGGCAGTGTGTTCATGGGCGGCGCGATCGTGCAGTGGTTACGCGATGGACTGGGCATCGTGAGCCGCGCCGCCGACATCGAAGCTTTGGCCGCGAGCGTCGCCGACAGCGACGGTGTTGTCCTGGTGCCGGCCTTCACTGGGCTAGGCGCGCCCCATTGGGATCCCGCCGCGCGGGCCTTACTCATCGGCATGACACGCGGCACGACGCGCGCCCACATCGCGCGCGCTGCGCTGGATGCCATCGCCTGGCAGGTTGCCGATGTGGGTAGCGCGATGAGCGGCGATGCCAATCTGCCCCTGCCTGAGTTGCGTGTTGATGGCGGCGCCAGCGCCAATGATCTGCTCATGCAGATCCAGGCCGATGTGCTCGGCGTGCCCATCGTGCGGCCACACAATCAAGAATGCACCGCCTTTGGCGCCGCGCAACTCGCGGCGCTTGGCATCGGCCTGTATCGCAACCGCGATGAAGTGGCCGCCGTCTGGCAAAGTGAAGCACGCTTCACGCCGCAAGCATCGTCCACCGACATCGCGGCCCGCCATCGTGATTGGCAGCGCGCCATCGACCGCGCGCGCGACTGGGTGCAATAAAACATGCAGCGTGCATCCTTTCTGGCCAGTGCCACACGGCGCCGTTTGCCCTATGACGTCATCGTCATCGGCGGTGGTGCCAATGGCGCCGGCATTGCGCTTGATTGTGCCAACCGTGGTCTCGAAGTGCTGTTGCTGGAACGGGCCGCTTTTGGCAGTGGCACTTCGTCACGCAGCAGCAAGCTCATCCACGGCGGGATTCGCTACCTTGCGCTGGCACAATTTGGCATGGTGCGCGAAGCCCTGCATGAACGCGCGCTACTGCTGCGCAATGCGCCGGGGCTGGTCACACCCTTACCGTTTGTAATCCCGGCCGCGACGCGCTTCGAGCTGTGCAAGTTCGCCGCCGGCATCAAGCTCTACGATTGGCTGGCCGGCGCCCACAAGCTCAGTGCCAGTCGGGTGCTGAACACTACGGAAACGCGGCGCCTGGTGCCGCAGATGGGACGCGCAGCACTGGCCGGTGGTGTGCTGTTTACCGATGCACAGTTCGACGACACACGCCTGCTGTTTGCGATCCTGCATGCCGCTGCCGCGCGCGGCGCGACGCTGCTGAATCACATGACCGTGGTGGCTTTGTCCGGCAACAAGCGCCGCCATCTGCGCGCGGTCACGGCGCACGATGTCATCAGCGGCCAGCATCACGAATTTGAAGCGCGTGTGGTGATCAACGCCACCGGCGTGCATGGCGACGCCGTGCGGCGGCTTGCGGATAACACCATCAGCGCCGAAGTACTGCCGAGTCAGGGCACCCACTTGGTGGTGCCGCGACGTTTTTATACGTCCGATCATGCGCTGGTACTGCCACGCACACCCGATGGCCGGGTGATGTTCATCATCCCCTGGCATGGCCAGGTGCTGCTGGGCACCACCGATACCGCGCTGCCTAAATTCCAGGACCCGCCGGTGCCCTTGCAACAGGAGATCGACATGATCCTGGCTGTCACTGCCCGCTATCTGCATCGCGCACCGTCGCGCGCCGATGTGCTCAGCAGCTTTGCCGGTGTACGCGCATTGGCCGCCGCGCCCGGCACGGGGCGCTCGTCTAAAGTTTCGCGCGAGCATGCCATCACGATTGATGAGTCGGGTCTGGTGAGTGTGAGCGGCGGCAAGTGGACCACCTATCGGCGGGTAGCAGAGCAGTGCCTCGATGCGGCCATGCAGAGCGTCAGCCTGCGTGGCTCGAGTGCGCGTACCGAACAACTGCCCTTGTTGGCACAAGAAGGTCAAAGGGGCGGTGTTGACGCGCTGGGCTTCCCCGCCCGTGGCGTGGCGCAACTGACGGCAGAACATCCGGCATTAGGCGTCCCTCTGCATGAGGCCCTGCCCTATCACGGCGCCCACTTTGCCTGGGCAGCACGGGCCGAGATGGCGATGACCGTCGCCGATGCGCTGGCCTACCACAGTCGCGCCCTGTTCATTGACGCCCGTGCGGCAGCAGACATTGCACCGCGCGTTGCCACCATCATGGCCGCTGAACTCGGTCAGGATGCGCAATGGGTCGCGCGGGAAACCGCTCACGCGCGCGAGGTCGCGGCGCGCTTTACCCTTACTCCCACTCCAGTTCGCGAAACGCGCGGCTGACGTTAAGACGATGGGCGCGGCGCGTGAGCTGCCATTGGGCGAGCGCCTCGGTGGCGACGGTATCTTTGGCGTCCTCCAGCAGCATGCCCTCAGCAATCGCAGCGCGGGTCTCACTCAGCAGCGCGTCTAAATATGACTGCTCAGCCCGCGCGCCGGCGGGCCAATCATGGTCGAGCGGACCATGGCCGGGAACCACCCGCCCATAGTGCACAGCGGTATTGATGGTCAGCCATGCAAGCCAGCCCT
>JANOXY010000729.1:0-1630 GCA_031418675.1 Pseudomonadota bacterium | reverse complement strand
CCAGGTGTGCGTGTAGATGAGATGCGCCGGCGTTGCTGCGATATTCAACTCCTCGATCAGCGCGCGGCCCGCCTCGTAGGGCATGCCTTCGATGCTCTCGGCGTGATCACCGAGAAACAACCCCAGCCGCTTCGTCTCGGGATGCTGGCGCACGATCGGGTGCGCCACGGGAGGGACCTTGGCCTTCTGCTCCGCCGTCATCGGGTCATGGCCGTGGCGGCGGGTGCGCGAGAAATCCAGGTTGTGGACCGCCTTCAAACCTTTGATGCGCGCCTTCCACTCCGGAGAGAGAGCGTCGAACGCAGCGTACATATCGCAGAACTCGGTCTCGCCGCCGGCCTTGGGACAGATCTCGCTGACCATCATGGTGGCGAGGCCCGTGCGCTCGCGCCACGAGCCGTCGGTGTGCCAGTAGAGCGTGCCCTTGTCGGGATGCTTGCCGTTCGGCCGTCCCTCGGCGTCGAGGTTCGACAGCAGGTAGATCTCGGGATGGCCGTAGCCGTGGTACTGGTTCATCGGGTGGATCTGTACTTCGCCGAACTGGCGCGCGAAGGCGACCTGGGTCGCTGGCGGCAGATCCACGTTACGGAACAGGATCACCTGATAGTCGAGAAAGGCCTCGAGAACGGCACCGAACACCTCCGGCTCCACCGCCTTGGCCAGCGGCAGCCCGATGATCTCACAGCCGAAGCGTGGATGCAGAGGTTTCACCTCGAACGGCCAGTTGCGCTGCCGGCCAGACGTTGGGGTGGGCCCTGTCTTCGCTGCCATGACGTTGCCTCCGAAGTGAGTTCGTAAATTGGATTAGTCGCGTTTCAGCGACGTAACCCAACATTGCTTGCTCCGCCCCGTGGATGTTGGGTTACGGCGCTACGGCGCCTAACCCAACCTACGATTACAGAGCCGATTACCCCACCTTCCTCACGTCCACAAAATGCCCCGCCAGCGCAGCATGCGCCGCCATGATCGGGCTCACCAAATGCGTCCGCCCGCGAAAACCTTGGCGGCCTTCGAAGTTGCGATTGGAGGTCGAGGCGGCGCGCTGGCCGGGCTTGAGCTGGTCGGGGTTCATGCCGAGGCACATGGAGCAGCCGGGTTCGCGCCACTCAAAGCCAGCGGCGAGGAAGATTTTGTCCAGGCCTTCGGCTTCGGCTTGTTCTTTCACGAGGCCGGAACCCGGCACGATCATGGCATAGGCGAGCTTGGCTGATATCTTCTTGCCATCGACAACCTTGGCCACTTCGCGCAGGTCTTCGATGCGGCCGTTGGTGCACGAGCCAACCCACACCACATCCAACTGAATATCGGTGATCTTGGTGTTGGCCTTTAGCCCCATGTAGTCAAGCGCGCGGATGACAGCGGCTTTCTTGCCTTCGTCGGTCATCTTGTCGGGGTCAGGCGTCATGCCTTCGATGGTGACGACCTGCTCAGGGCTGGTGCCCCAGGTGACGATGGGCGGCAGCGAGGCTGCGTCCAGCTTCACGATGCTGTCAAAGTGCGCGCCGGCGTCCGTGTGCAGGGTTTCCCAGTATTTGACGGCCTGATCCCAGTGCGCGCCCTTCGGCGATTTCGGGCGATCCTTGAGATAGGCAAACGTCTTGGAATCTGGCGCGATCATGCCGGCGCGGGC
>JANOXY010000728.1:0-3294 GCA_031418675.1 Pseudomonadota bacterium | reverse complement strand
GGTCTAGCACATTCGACTCAACAGGACTGCCCTCATCACCTCGGCCTTGGCCGCCGCCCTGGCCAATCCAGCCCATGCGGCCGTTGCGACCTTTGTCACCGGGTCACCCTATGCCCAGTTTTCCGATAGCCCGTTTTTCGGGATAGGTAACGGCAACCCCAATTTTTATCTCGAAGATTTTGAGGACGGCCTGCTGAACACGCCCGGGGTCAGTCCCGAGAACGGGCAAGTAGCTTCCGGCCCGTCGCCCAGCGTCGATTCCGTGGACGGCGACGACGGCGCCCTGGATGGCAACGGTAACAATGGCCACTCCTGGTATTCCGGTGGTGTCGCTACTTCCATGTCGTTCTCGTTCGATGCTGGCGTGCTTGGCCAATTGCCGACCCACGTCGGTATTGTGTGGACCGATGTCGGCTTTGTCCCAAGTGCACCCCTAGGTTTCGACAGCATCGTATTGCGTGCATTTGATTCGAACGGCGTATCATTAGGCGGCATCCTGTTCGACAACCTCGGTGACGGCAACGTTTTGGGTGGTAGTGCAGAAGATCGTTTTTTCGGTGCGATCTTCGCCGGCGGCATCTCGAAGATAACGATCACCAGCCTCGGTGGTTCGGGTGACTGGGAAGTTGACCATTTGCAGTACGGCATCCAAGCCGTGCCAGTGCCGGGCGCTGCCTGGATGCTGGCGCCGGCGCTGCTTGGTCTGATGGGGCTGCGCCGCAAGCGCGCTTAAACACGCTCAGCAGACCTTCGAATCCCGGGCATCGGGCTGGCACCTGGCAGGTGCCGCCGCGGTGCGCCGGGATTTTCTATTTTCTGGCGCAGTAAAACCTCACGCCGTCAAATCGGCTGGGCGATCTACGCTCAGCTCGCCGCATTGAACATCCCAGGCTGCCGAAGATCTGCACTCACAACGCCAGCGAAATCTGTCGCAGCTTGGCTATGCGCTACGAGCACGCAGACCTACCGCCCGTCGCTCGCGCAAATACAACAATTGCAAAACTTGAACTAAATAGCGCACTGCGCCCTGGCTGCCTGGGCGTGACTCGGCGGTAATTCTGGCCATTCGATATCAGAGTGGATCAGGAGACCAGCCATGAACAAGCAGCACAACACACAACCCACTTCCAACCGCCGATTGGCAGGTGCGCTAGGCATCGCGGCTATGACGCTCGGCTGCGCATTCACGGCCATGCCCGCCGGCGCCGCCGTGCTGGATTTCTCCGGCAATATCTGCGGCGGCGCCTGCATCAACTTCGGCACCATCGACGACACCTATGGCGACATCGCGGGTGTGGTCGACGTCAGCTACCGCAATCTGCTCGGCAACGTCGGTGCCACCAACTTGCGTTACTGGTCAACGGACTATAACGACCTGGTGGATGTCGCCTGGACTGATGGCGGTGACGGCAATTCGCGCGGGGAGATTTTTATCCAACCGCTCAACGGGCAGGCGGTGACACTGAACAGTTTTGATCTTGGCGCCTGGGTAAATACAACGCTCAGTTCGACCTACACCATCCTGGACGGCGCGATGAACATCAGGTTCGAATCGGGCGCCATTGACGTGGGTTCTCCTCCCAACCACAGCCACTACGATTTTGTCGGCCTGAGCAGTCTGGATGGCATTCGCATTCAGTGGGGGCCATCGGCGTTTAACGTCGGCATCGACAACATCAACTACACCCTTGCCGGCGCGCCCGTGCCGCTGCCGCCGGGGCTCGCTTTACTTGGCACGGGTGTGCTTGTGCTCGTGGGGCGTCAGCGTCGCCGCGCCTGAGCGCGTGTTGTCCCCCGTTGCGCGGTTTGCGCCACGATCCGCAGCGTTCATGCGCTGCGGATTGTGTGCCTGCTTCAGGCCGCGGCGCTGCGATTGAATTGCGGCAGGACGTCTTCGATCAAGGCCTGCTGGGAGGCGGACCAGGCGGAATACTCGTCCTTAAAATCGAAATTGATGACGAGTAAGGTGCCAAAACCACCCGAGCCTTTGACCATCTCGCCGAGTTTGCCCGCGACCGTGCTCGCTGAACCGACCAGCCAATTGTGATCGACCAGATACTCCGGCGTGACATCGGAGTCCGGCACGCTTTGATCGTGTTTGAATACCGATAGCAGACGGAAGGACCCGAACAGCGGCAACAGATAGTCACGATAGGCGCGGCCCATCATGCCGTCCAAAGCAAGCTTGCGTGCTTTGGCATCGGTCTCGGCAAACTAAACCTCACGCACCACACGCCAGTCCTGGCGCTTCGCCACGCGCCCGACACGTTCAGCGCCACGCACCACCGAGGCCCAGTGATCGCGCAGGTATTCCTGGGACAGATTCAGACTCAATGGCATGAAGCCAAACTCGCCGGCCAGTTCCAGGGTGTCTGAGCGTGGCGAAAGGCCGGCGATGCCGATGGGTGGGTAGGGCTTCTGCAATGGTTTCAAATGACGTTGCAAGCGGCCGTCAAACATCGGCGCGATACCATTCACGTTCCAATACTTGCCGCGCTACTCAAAGGGTTCGTCGCAGGTCCAGAATTTCAGAATGATGTCTAGCGCTGCGCGCCTCATAAGCCGATTTTCGCCGTTCATGTCATCAACATTGAACTGCGCCCAGTCACTGGGCAGGCCACCGGCACCAACGCCAAACATCAGGCGGCCCTGTGCTATGTGATCCATGAAAGCAATGGGCGCTGCGAGTTCGGCGGGGTGATGATAGGGCAGCAGGTGGGCACCAGCGGCGAGCTTGATGCGCTCAGTGCGCAGCAGCGCCTGGGCGATCAGAATGTCGGGCGCCGGCTTAGGCTCCCATGGCGCAGTGAAGTGTTCACCAATCCATGCCTCGGCGAAGCCCAGACGATCACAGAGGGTGATGTGTTCGAGATCCCACTCATAACCTTCACGCAAATCGCGCTCCGGTGGATGGGACGGCATCATGAATACTCCAACTTCCATTGACGACTCCGCCCTGTAGTTCGACCCCGGACGCTAGCACGACGATGCGCGCGGCGGCAATGAAAGACTCCGCCCAGGCTCACGACTGCAGGTATTGCCCGCCTTGCTGTAGGCTTATGCGCACCATCACCTTCGAGCGTGTGCAGCTATGCGTATTTTGATCTGTCTGGCCGGCTTGCTGTTAACAAGCGCGGTTTTTGCTAATGACCCCGCCGATAGCGTGTATCACCATGGCCGCATCTATACCGTTGATGCCGAGCAACGCTGGGTTGAAGCCGTTGCCATCAAGGGTGGCCGCTTTGTTGCGGTCGGGCGCGATAGTGAGATAGCACCGTTCATTGGCACCACAAC
>JANOXY010000727.1:0-2959 GCA_031418675.1 Pseudomonadota bacterium | reverse complement strand
TGGGCTGCTCAAGCGTCACACGCTGCCACCATGTGGCGCGCTCGTCACCGCTCAAGGTGCGTGCCACGGCAGGGCTGCTGAAGGCACCGATCTGCACCTCGCATGCGGGCTCGGCCAACAGGTTCAGATACCATACCGGATGCTGCGGCAGCCCGCCCTTCGAGGCAACGATGACGATGTCATCGCTGTGACGGTAGTACTGCAGGATGGCGTTCAGGCGCTGACCTGACTTTCGACCGCGATGGTGCAGCAGCAGGCAGGGCACCGGCCCGCCCGGCACGCCAATCACTACCGGATCCCACATATGAGCCGCTTCCGGATCGCGCGCATACAGCGCGTGATGGGCATCGATCTCGCGCTTTACCACGTCGGGTAAATCCTGCCGCACGGTAGCGGATGTTTGTTCTACGCTCATGGGCCGAGCCTCCCTGGTGTCGAGTTCAGGCGGTGTGTTGATGCATCCTAACACTCGCACAGGCCGCCGCTCGGTGGCTGGCACCATTGCCACACCATTGCCAGATAGCCCGGGCTTGGCGATCATCGGCCGATGAACACAATACGACGTCCCCGCCGCCTTGGTCTCATGCTGTGGCCGGTACCCGGCCTCGATGCCGGTTTTGAACGTGGCCAATGGGCGCAGTCCCACGGCTACGATGACCTGTGGTTGGCCGATGCCGAAGGCCTGGAAGATCCGCTGACCATGGCCGCCGGCCTCGGCGTCGCTTGTTCGCGGGTGCGGCTATGCACCGGCATCGTGCCGGTTTTTAATCGTCCACCGGCGCTGCTGGCCACCGCGGTGGTTGCCGCTGAGGCCCGCGCGCCGGGCCGGCTGGTGCTCGGTCTGGGCGCTTCGACGCCCAATATGATCGAGCGCTGGTATGGACTGGACTACGACAAGCCCCTGACCCGCGTGCGCGAGACCGTCACCCTGCTGCGTCAGATCCTGGCCGGCCAGAAAACGGATTTTTCCGGCCAGACACTGCGCAGCCATGGTTTCAAGCTGCAGTCTTTGCCGAGCGCGCCGGTGCCGGTGGTGCTGGGTGCCATCGGTGGCAAGATGCTGGAACTGGCCGGGGAAGTGGCGGACGGTGTGTTGCTCAACGATTTCACGCCGGCCGATCGCATGGCTTATGCCCTGGAACGTCTCGATGTCGGCGCCAAACGCGCCGGTCGCCGCGTTGATGACCTCGAGATCATCAAGCGGCGCGCGTTTTATCTCACCGATGACACCAACACCGGTCTGGAGTATTTCCGTCAGCATCTGGCGTTTTATGCCTCCGCCGCACAATACCAGAACGTCATGATCGAACTCGGTTACGGCGCGGCGGTGGAACAAGCGCGGGCCGGTTATGCCAGCCGCGATCGGCAACGCATCACTGCCGCCATCAGTGACGAAATAGTCCATCGCATTTTCAGTTTTGGCAATGAAGCCCACTGTCGGGCGCTGGTGGCGGCCGATTATGCCGCCGGTGTGCACAGCATCATCATCAGTCCACAGGGTGGCACGGCCGCGTTGTTTGCGCGCGGCGCCGAAGCCTTCGCAACGGGCTCTGCTGAGCTGCAAGCCGCCGACCGCAAGTGAATTGATCGGGGCCTTAGCGAGATCCCGATCGCTTTAAGGCTTACGGTGTGCCGGCTTGGTGTGCGTCGGTGCAGTGGCCCCATCACCGCCAGGATCGCGTTAGACTGCCCGCCATGTCCCCAACAGATTTGCGACCAACTAGCGCACTATGACCTTGCTGCTCATCCGCCACGGCGAAACTGAACTCAACGCTGGTCGCATCGTCCAGTTTCCCGATACCCCGCTGGGTGCCAATGGCATCGCGCAAGCCGCGCGCCTGGGTCAGCGCCTGGCCACACGTAACATCGGCCTGGTACTGAGCAGCGACTACCGGCGCGCGCGGATGACAGCAGGTGGCGTCGTTGCTTATTGCGGCGCGCCGCTGTTGGAAGATGCCAGCTTGCGCGAGCGGAATTTTGGTGACTTCCGCGGATCGGCCTATGCCGAGCACAGCGTCGACATCATGGCAGCGGATTTCGAACCACCCAATGGCGAGTCATGGTCGGTATTTCACGCACGTGTCGACCGCGCCTGGCAGCTGATCCAAGGTCATTTGGCCAAGGTCGACGGCGACCTGGTGGTCATCACCCATGGCCTGGTACTACGTTCGCTGTTTGAGCGGGTACTCGATAGTCGTAATCACCTACTCGAACCCAACATGGTGGTGCACAACACGGCGGTCACCACCGTTGAATGCACAGCGCCGTGGTGCATCGTCGAGCTCGCCTGCATCGCCCATCTCAACGAAGCCGCACACGCAGGCGGCATCGCCTAGTCGAGAGAAACAACAAAGCCGCCAACGGCGGCTTTGTGCCGGCCTTGCCCGCGCTGTCTAGACGCTGCGACGACGCACCAAGCCGAGACCACCCAGGGCCGAACCAAGCAGCAGGACTGCCGTCGGTACCGGCACCGCAGCCGGCGCAGCAAAAAAGCTGACGCGCAGTTCGTTCTGGGGTTGCGCGAGGATGGAACCGGTACCAAACACCGACAGGGTCAACTTACCTGCTTCGAAAGCGAAGCTGGTGAAATTGGCCAGCGGCGCAGTCCCGTTGGCAGAAAAATAACCGCCGGAAAACAGCTCCGGAATGTGGGTTGTCACCGTACGCGTCATGGCCTCGGCGAAGGCCAGCGGCGCGCCACCGTCAACAGCCGCGCTGCCACTGATCAAGGCGACAGCCTGGCTATCTCCATATTCGTTGAAGACCAGATTACCCAGAAAGCCGCTGACCGGCCCGCTCAATTGATAACCCGCGTGAGCGGTGATGGTGAAAGACGGCAGATCGAATTCCAGAAAGTCGACGTTGTCGTTGACCGCGATCGAAATCGATTCCGGTACGGACCAGCTAAAACCGACCAGGCCGTTGCCACCGCTAAAGCCGAAGCTCGGTGCCCCAAACG
>JANOXY010000726.1:0-11165 GCA_031418675.1 Pseudomonadota bacterium | reverse complement strand
TCACCGCGAGTATCGGCATCAGCATCTACCCACAGGACGGCCGCGAAGCAACACGCCTGCTACTGGCTGCTGACGACGCGATGTTGCGAACCAAACGTGGCGGAAGTAATGGATTCTCGTTTGTCATGACCACGTGATTTTTTTGCGGCGCCTGGTCGGCGCGCGAATCGTTCGATGCGCGCGCTCCCAGATTATGTTTTTGCCGCGGCCACTACGGCTAAAGATAGAACCCCGTTCTATCTTTTGTGAGTTGCTACCCGTACCACCAGGCAGTGTTCATGCCCCGTGAGGCGCTGCTGGCCCGGCCAATGCCGGACCAGCAGGACGAGCTGCCTCGACTAGCGCGTACTGAGCGGCTGGTCGTCGGCTTTCCCGGCGGCGTCGTCGCCATGGGATGACACAGCGGCCTCGCCTGCAACATGGAATTCAACCCGCCGATTCTGATAGCGACCCGCTTCGGTCTCGTTCGGGGCAACCGGTTGCGCTTCGCCAAGACCGGCCGTCGTGAGCCGTTCCGGAGCAACACCGTGTTGCACCAGATAATTTTGCACCGCAGCCGCGCGGCGCTCCGATAGCTTGAGATTGTAGGCATCGCTGCCGGTGCTATCGCAATGGCCTTCAATACGCAGCGCGACATCGTGGGTCGCGTTCAAGGTGGCTACCGCACGGTCGAGGATCTCACTGGAGCTGTCTTCGATGACCGCGCTGTCGAACTTAAAGTTAATGCCGGTCAGGGTCAGCAGCAACGCCGGGCAACCATTGGCATCAACCTTTGCGCCCGCAACCGTACCCGGACAGCGGTCGATCCGGTCAACCACCCCATCGCCATCACTGTCGCTGTCGGACTGTACGGTTTGCGCCACCACCACCGGTGGCGGCGTGACAGCCGTAGAAGTGGTCGCGACGGTGGCGCTCTCCTGCCCACGTTGGTGGCAGGCCAGCGCCCCTAATACAGCGCCGAGGCCAACGCCGGCGCCTATCGGTCCGGCGGCAACACTGATGATGGCAGCCGATCCGCCACCAATCACACCGCCGACCGCTGCGCAAAATGGATCGATCCCGCTTCCTGATCGACCACCTTGTGAAGCGCATCCGGTGACTGCTACCGCCAGGATGGTGGTAACTAGCGTACGAAGAAATTGATAGCTCATGATGCACACCCCTTCGATACTGCCGCTGCGGCAGTACCTCAAATTTGGATTCCCTAAGGTCAATGGCTTAGCCACTGTGCTCGGGCGTTTACCCGAGCGCGAGTGAGCAGCCGACGGACCAGAATCCATTGCCGCTTGGCGCGACCATGGGTTCCGTCCCGTCGTTGCAGTCTGATCCCAGAGACTCAATGAGTCGGTGCGATGGCATACATAGCGTCCTGCCCCAAGGGGAGCGAATATTTATCGCGATTACGGAGCTGGTGCCTAAACGTGCTGTTGGGCACTGGCAGTTTGAATCGCGCCGGCATAGCGCGTTTCCGCCATCTGCCAATCGACCAGCGGCCACCAGTCATGCAGATACACGGGCCGCCGGTTTTCGTGTTTCAGGTAGTACGCGTGCTCCCACAGGTCATTGACCAGCACCGGGTGATAACCGTGAGCGATCGGGTTGTCATGCTCATTGGTGCACATGATGCGCAATTCGGCGGTGGGCGAAGGACGTGTCACCAACCATACCCACCCAGCACCAAAATGTTTTGATCCCGCTTGTTCAAAGAAGGATTTGAGGTCGTCAATGTTGCCGAAATCACGTGCGATCGCGCGCGAAAGTGCACCGACGGGCGGACCGCCGCCGGACGCTGACATGGACGTCCAAAACAGACTGTGATTGAGGTGACCACCTGCCTGGTGACGGATTTCGGTACGTATCGCTTCCGGAACTTTGCTCAGGTTGCACAACAACCATTCCGCGGACTTGTCGCGCAGCGCGAGCGGCGCTGCCTCCAACGCCGTGTTGAGTGCCGTAACGTAGGCACCATGGTGTTTGTCGTGATGCAGCGCCATCGTTCGTGCGTCGATCACGGGTTCCAGAGCATCGATGCCATAGGGCAGCGGCGGTAAGGTGTGGAGCATGCAAGCGTCTTCCGTTTGTTGTGAGAGTGGGACACAACAGACTGTGTGGGCTTGCTCGCGGCGGGATCTGTTCGGTCCACCACTTACACCCTGTGGTGGTTTCGGGCGCAACTCTTCTGTGCGGTGCCAGACAGAGTGCCGCGTAGGGGCGCCTTATACATGAGGGCGTGCTGGCCGCGTCAGCGCCCTCCAGGCCCGATCTTGATACGACCGCAGCACAAGAACCGACAGGCATTGCCGGCGGGGCATCTAGCGCACCCCCACTCATGCCTCCCCGCAGGTGCGTGTTCTGGACAGCGTGGTACGGCCGCTCGTTGGTTCCCTAACTAATCCGGACCAATCCGTCTTGCGAAGCATGGAACACGATGATCTCTAGAAGCCCGATGCAAGCGCTGGCGCGCGCCATCACCACGCGTCTGGCACGGTGGAGGCGAATCTACCGGCGCCAACGCAACGAAGACAACGCGCCACCATTGCGCGCCGAATTGTTCAACGTCGAGCAGATGGATCAGCATGGGCGCGCCCTGGCGCGCACCCATAGGCTCGATGGCATCGGCACGCCCGGCATTCTGCTGCAACGCCTGGACGACAATCAGACCGTCTTGCGTGATACCTGTGATTTGCTCATGTCGGCGGTCAAAGCCCATCAACAGATAGCGCCGGCAGGCGAGTGGCTGCTGGACAACCACTACCTCATTGAAGGCCAGGTCCGCACCGCTCGCTCACATCTGCCCAAGGCCTACAGTCGTGAGCTGCCCGGTCTGAGCCAGGGTCCATCGAATGGTCTACCGCGGGTCTATGATCTCGCCCTTGAAGCGATTTCCCACGGTGATGGCCGCATCGATGGTGAAGCCTTGCATAGTTTTGTCGCGGCCTACCAGACCATTACACCGTTGACGCTAGGTGAACTGTGGGCCATACCCATCATGCTGCGCCTGGCCCTGATCGAGAACCTGCGCCGCGTTGCCGCACGCATGACCGCGGCACGCGTGCATTCGAATCTGGCGCACAGCTGGGCTGCGCAAATGCTGCAGGTTGCAGAACGTGAACCAAAAAACCTGATTCTGGTTGTAGCCGACATGGCGCGCTCCGATCCGCCGATGGTCAGCGCTTTCGTCGCCGAACTTGTGCGTCACTTGCAAGGCCGCGGTGCGGCATTTGGACTGGCATTAAACTGGATCGAACAACGCCTCGCCGAAGCCAGTCTTACCACTGAACAATTGGTTCAATCGGAGACACAGCGGCAGGCCGCTGATCAGGTTTCCATCAGCCGCAGCATCGCCAGTCTGCGCTTTCTGGGTGCTATGGACTGGCGCGGCTTTGTTGAGACCCGCAGTCTGGTGGAACAGACACTGCGTGATGATCACGATGGTATTTACGCGGCAATGGACTTTACCAGTCGTGACCGCTATCGCCACGTCATCGAGCGGCTGGCGCGTGGCACCCATGGTGATGAGGTGGCGGTGGCCCGTAGTGCGATTGAACTGGCCCGACGCGCCAGCATTGAAACACCGCACCAGCCGCATCTCGCCCACGTCGGTTTCTATCTGATCGACGAAGGCCTGGGCACACTGGAGGCGGCCATAGGTTTTTGTGCGCCCGCCGGTGCGAGAGTGCGCGGCTGGCTGGCGCGCGAGCCGTTGACCTTACTGCTCAGTAGTCTCGTGCTTATCACCCTGGTGGTCACCGCGGTACTGACCACCCACGCTCAACGGGGTGGGATAGAGGGTTGGGTCTTGTTCATGCTTGGGGTGCCCATTGTGCTGGGCGCCAGCCAGTTCTCTTCGGCCATGATGAATTGGTTCGTGACCTTGATAGCAGAGCCACGATTGCTGCCGCGATTGGACTACAGCGCTGGTGTGCCGCGCGAGATGCGCACGCTGGTGGTCGTGCCCACCATGCTTGCCGACGCGGCGGGCATCGACAGTCTGATCGAAACCCTTGAAGTTCATTTTCTCGGTAATCAGGACCCCCACGTGCACTTTGCGCTGCTCACGGATTGTGTCGATGCAGCGCAGGAAACGCTCGTTGAAGATGAACCCCTGCAGCGTCGCGCGCGTGAGGGTGTGGTCGCTCTGAATCAAAAGTACCCCAGCGCCGACGGTGAGCGCTTTTTTCTGCTGCACCGTCCACGACGTTGGAACGCGAGCGACGGCATATGGATGGGTTTTGAGCGCAAACGCGGCAAGCTCGCTGATTTGAATGCGCTACTGCGGGGCACCGATCGACAGCTGTTTTCGCTCCAGGTCGGCGATATCGCCGCCTTGTCACCCATCCGCTATGTCATCACGCTCGATACTGACACCCAGCTGGCGCGCGACGCTGCGCGCACCATGATAGCGACCCTCGCTCATCCGCTTAACCAGGCCCGTTATGACCCCGCTTTGGGACGCGTTGGTGGCGGTTACGGCATCCTGCAACCACGCATGTCGGCCAGCCTTGCAACGGCCAATCGATCCCGTTATGCGCAACTGCGCAGTTGCGAAGCCGGTATCGATCCCTATACACGTGCGGTGTCGGATGTGTATCAGGATATGTTCGGCGAAGGATCGTTTATCGGCAAAGGCATCTACGATGTGGATGCCTTCGAGCGCGCGCTTGCGGATCGACTGCCGATAAATCGCATATTGAGTCACGATCTGCTCGAAGGCTGTTACGCACGCGCAGGCTTGCTCAGCGATGTCTTTCTCTACGAGGACTATCCGGCCAGCTATGCGGCCGACGCCCAGCGCCAGCAGCGCTGGATCCGTGGCGACTGGCAGGTCGCACACTGGGCGCTGCCGTGGGTCCCGGGCCCCGACGGCAGCCGCCAGCGCAACCCGCTATCGGCCCTGTCACGCTGGAAGATTGCCGACAATCTGCGGCGCCACCTCGCCCATCTTGCGCTGCTGCTGTTGCTGTTGTTCGGCTGGATCTGCCTGCCGTCACCGGCGGTGTGGACCATGACGGTACTCGGCCTTGCACTGCTGCCGCCGACGTTGATGACGTTGCTCGATATCAGCCGCAAATCGCCTCAGGAGTCGTGGAGCGCCCATTGGGCGGCCAGCGCTCAGGCGAGCAAACGGCGCTATCTGCTGGTGGGCCTGTATCTGGTCTGTTTACCCTACGAGGCGCTGTTCACCTTCGACGCCATGGTGCGCACGGCGTGGCGCATGCTGGTAAGCGGGCGCGCTTTGCTGGAGTGGCAGATCTCGACGGCATCGCCAGGGACAAATCAGACGGGCTTGGCTGCGGCCTATCAACGCATGTGGATAGCACCTGTTAGCGGCGTGGCGGTATTGCTCTGCGTGGTGATGCGCCCGGCTTCCGGGTTGAGCGCCTTGCCACTGGCCAGCCTGTGGCTCATCGCGCCGCTGCTGACATGGTATTTGAGTCGCCCCACGGCGCGCTCCATGCCGGCCTTGAACACCGAACAGAAAGTTTTTCTGCGCCGTATAGCACGCAAAACCTGGGCCTATTTCGAGCGCTGGGTTGGCCCTGCCGATCACTGGCTGCCGCCGGATAATTTCCAGCAGGAACCGGGTCCGATTATCGCGCACCGCACATCACCTACCAATATCGGCCTCAGTCTGCTCGCCAATCTGGCGGCTAGCGACTTTGCTTACATTTCCGTCGGCACCATGCTCGAACGCACGCTCAATACCTTTGCCAGCATGACACTGCTGGCGCGTTATCGCGGGCATTTCTACAACTGGTACGACACGCGGACACTACAGGTCTTGCCCGCGCGCTACGTTTCGACGGTAGACAGCGGTAATCTGGCCGGACATTTACTGACTTTACATGCGGGACTGATCGCGCTGCCGGAGCATGTGCCGCTTGCATCACAACTCTGGCCTGCGCTGCGCGACACCCTCACCATCACCTTGGAGGTCTGCGCCGAACCTCAACGTGAACGGCTCATGGTCCTGGCCGATACGATAAACGACGCGTGCGATCAGCCACCGATGACACCACACGCCACTTGGCGAGCCCTCGGGCCGGTGGCCAGCCAGGCCAGCACAATCGCGCTCGAATGCGGGCTGGAGATCGACGCGCTGCACGGTGACAGTGATGCGCGCTATTGGGCGCATGCTTTCGCCCGGCAGTGCCAGGATCAGCGTGATGAACTGGCTTTCCTCATGCCCTGGATCGAGTTGGCTGCGGTGCCGCCCGCACTGGCGGCCCCGGACCTCGACGAAGCAGCCATGAACCTGCGTGGTCTGGCTGATGCACGTGCCGATGTGGCTCTACTCAACGGGCAGTTGCAGGCCAGCGCTGACGCAGCCGAAACGAGCTGGCTGACGCAGCGGCTCGAGCTGCGTACGATCGGCGCCGCACGGGCGCTCGCTCGCATCGCTCAGATTGACCAGTTAGCGCTCGCCGCCCGCGACTTCGCAACCATGGATTTCCGCTTTCTTTACGACGACGACCGCCACTTGCTCACCGTCGGCTACAACGTCGACGAATTCCGACGCGATGAGAGCTACTACGACCTGCTGGCCTCTGAAGCACGCCTGGGTCATTTTGTCGCCATTGCCCAGGGTCAGTTGCCGCAAACCTCGTGGTTCGCGCTGGGACGACTGCTGATGGCCGCCGGCGGCGGCACACCGGTGCTGGCATCCTGGAGCGGTTCGATGTTTGAGTACTTGATGCCCTTGCTGGTGATGCCCACTTACACCGGCACACTACTCGATCAAACCTATCAGGCAGCAGTGGCGCGCCAGATCAGTTATGGCCAACAACGCGCCCTACCCTGGGGTGTCTCGGAATCCGGCTATCACGCCGTCGACACCAGCCTGAATTACCAATATCACGCGTTTGGCGTACCAGGCCTCGGTCTCAAGCGCGGGCTCGGTGACGACGCCGTTGTCACGCCCTACGCCACGGCGCTGGCGCTGATGGTTGCGCCGCGCGCCGCCTGCGCCAACCTTCAGCGACTCTCAGCCGAGGGACTCGAAGGGCGTTATGGCTTCTACGAAGCGGTTGACTACACAGCGAGTCGTCTCAAACGCGGGCAGGCCAGCGTCATCGTGCGTTCTTTCATGGCCCATCACCAGGGCATGAGTCTGTTGGCCTTGGACTTTCTACTGCACGGTCAGCCCATGCAGCGGCGCTTCGTGTCCGATCCACAAGTCCAGGCCACGCTGCTGCTATTGCAGGAACGTATTCCCAAGGTTTCGTCCTTCCACCGCAGCACCACAGCCGAAACTGACGGCCTTGCTTTTGCAGGCGCATCATCAAGTGTCACGCAGGTGCCGTTCAGCCCCCACACCACCAGCCCCGAAGTCAATCTGCTCTCAAACGGCAATTACCATCTCATGATTACTAATGCCGGTGGTGGCTACAGCCGCTGGCGTGATCTTGCTCTCACGCGCTGGCGCGAAGACACCACATGCGACAACTGGGGAAGTTTCATCTATGTTCGCGATGTGGTTAATCACACCTGCTGGTCCGCCGCACACCAACCCACCTGCTATGAAGCTGCGGCCTACGAAGCGGTCTTTTCCGAAGGCCGGGTTGAGTTCCGGCGCCGCGATCACGACATCGAAACCTACACCGAAATCGTGGTCTCCCCTGAGGACGACATTGAACTGCGACGGGTGCGTATCACCAATCGGTCGCGGGTCGCTCGCACGCTGGAGTTAAGCAGTTATGCCGAAGTGGTGTTGGCGCCTGCTGCTGCGGACCTGCTACAGCCTGCGTTTGGCAATCTGTTTGTGCAGACAGAAATCATTGCTGCGCGACAGGCGATTCTGTGTACCCGTCGACCGCGCTCCGCCGAGGAGATCAGTCCGTGGATGTTTCATCTGCTCTGTGGTCATGGCGTCGAGATCGACGCGGTGACCTACGAAACCGATCGTATGCAGTTTGTTGGTCGGAGTCGGAGCTTGACCAGCCCACGGGCTATGGACAACGGCGCGGAATTATCGGGCAGCGCAGGCTCGGTGCTCGACCCCATCGTTTCGATCCGCGCGCGTATCACCCTTCAGCCGGAGCAAACGGCCACCATCGACTGGGTGACGGGTGCCGGCGCCAGCCGCGAATCCTGCACCTTGCTAATCGATAAATATCAAGACCGGCATATGGCTTCGCGCGTATTTGATCTGGCGGCCACCCACGCCGGCGTGCGTTTACGTCAGATCAATGCCGGCGAAGCGGACGTTGAAAATTATCGGCGGCTGGCCGGCGCGGTACTATTTGCACACGCCGCGCTGCGCGCTGAGCCTCAGCTGTTGCGCGAGAATCGGCGTGGTCAATCGGGTTTATGGGGTTATGCGATCTCCGGTGACCTGCCGATTGTGTTGCTCAAGATCGCCGATGTTGCCCACATCGAACTTGCACGCCAGATGATTCAATGCCATGCCTACTGGCGACTGCGTGGTTTAGCGACTGATCTCGTGATCTGGAACGAAGACCACGCCGGTTATCGACAGCGCCTGCAGGATCAGATCGTGGGTCTCGTAGCCCATGGTAGCGAAATGGCTGGGGTAGACCGTGCGGGCGGCATCTTCGTGCGCTCGGCCGAACAGGTTTCCCATGAAGACCGCGTTCTTCTGCAGACCGTGGCGCGCGTGATCATCACCGATCAGCGGGGCAGTTTGACCGATCAGCTCATGTACCGCGGACTGGCAGACCGGCGCGCTGCAAAACGCGACGCCAACCATTCACGTGTGCCACGGCTGGTGCCAAGCCGCCGAGCACGGGCAGCGCGCCCGGCCCCGACACCAGCACCGGCTGCGGCACTGCAACTGGCCAACGATCTCGGTGGATTCAGCGCCGATGGACGCGAATATGTCATCACCATTGCCAACCACCAGAGCACACCAGCGCCGTGGGTCAATGTTCTTGCCAATCCCCACTTCGGGACCATCGTCAGTGAATGCGGCCTGGCTTATACCTGGAGCGAAAACGCCCACGAATTTCGTCTCACACCCTGGAGCAACGACAGCGTTGGCGGCAGCAGCGGCGAAGCCTTGTACCTGCGTGACGAAGAAAGCGGCTATTGCTGGTCACCTACGCCACTGCCGGTGCGCAGCAGCACGCCCTACACCATCCGCCATGGATTCGGCTACAGCGTATTCGAGCAGCGCAACGATGGCATCCACTCGGAGTTGTGGGTCTATGTTGATCTCGAACAGTCGGTGAAATTTTCGGTGCTCAAAGTTCGTAATGACTCCGCACGCATCCGCCGCCTGTCGGCGACCGGTTATGTCGAATGGGTGCTGGGCGACCTGCGACCCAAAACGGCTATGCATATCGTCACCGAAATTGATGCCGCGAGCGGCGCGCTGTTCGCCCGCAACGGTTACAACAGCGAATTCGAAGGACGTGTTGCGTTTTTTGACGTTGACGATTCATCCCGCACGCTCAGTGGCGACCGCAGCGAGTTCATCGGTCGTAATGGCAGCCTGGCGTCTCCCGCTGCCATGGGCCGCACACGTCTATCGGGCCGACTCGGGGCTGAGCTCGACCCGTGCGGCGCCATCCAGGTGCCGTTCACGCTGGCCGACGGCCAGACCCGCGAAGTCATCTTCAGACTCGGCGCGGCGCCGAGCCTCGAGAAAGCGCGTGTCCTTGCGCAAGGATTGCGACAACCCGGCTCGGCACGAATGGCGCTGGAAAAAGTACAGCGTTACTGGGATAAAACCTTGAGCGCCGTGCAGGTGCACACACCGGACCCGGCGCTCGATGTGCTGGCTAACGGCTGGTTGTTGTATCAAACCCAAGCGTGCCGACTGTGGGCACGCAGCGGGTTTTATCAATCGGGCGGTGCATTCGGTTTCCGCGATCAATTGCAGGACTGCATGGCGCTGGTGCATTGCGCCCCGGCCCTGGTGCGCGAACATCTGCTGCGCTGCGCCGGCCGCCAGTTTGTTGAAGGCGACGTGCAGCATTGGTGGCATCCACCCCTTGGCCGTGGCGTACGTACCCGTTGCTCCGACGATTATCTGTGGTTGCCCCTCGCAACCTGCCGCTATGTGCGCGTCAGTGGCGATACCGGTGTGCTCGATGAATCCGTGTATTTTCTCGACGGGCGCGCGCTGGGGGTCGATGAAGAAACCTACTACGACTTGCCTGGCCAGAGCAGCGAAAGTGCCTCGCTCTACGAACATTGTGTGCGCGCCATCGAGCACTCTCTGCAGCGTGGTGCACATGGGCTGCCGCTGATGGGATCGGGCGATTGGAACGACGGCATGAACCTGGTCGGGATCGCGGGTCGCGGCGAAAGTGTGTGGTTGGGATTTTTCCTGCATGAAGTGTTGACGCGCTTTGCCGAACTGGCGCAGCAGCGCGACGACGTGGATCTCGCCGCTCGCTGTCACGAACAGGCCGCATCGCTGCGCGACAATCTCGACGCGCACGCTTGGGATGGCGAGTGGTATTTGCGCGCCTGGTTTGACGATGGCACACCGCTGGGATCCCATGTCAACGCCGAGTGCAGTATCGACTCCGTGACCCAGAGCTGGGCGGTACTGTCCGGGCTTGGCTCACCGCAGCACACCCAGTTGGCAATGGCCTCCCTCCACCGGCGGTTGGTGCGTCGTGATCTGGCGATCGTGCAACTACTTGACCCACCGTTCGACAAATCAGACTTGAATCCTGGTTACATCAAAGGTTATGCACCCGGTGTGCGGGAGAACGGTGGCCAATATACCCACGCGGCGGTGTGGGCAGCGATGGCTTTCGCCCGCATCGGCGCGCAACAACGCGCCTGGGAATTGTTGGCCATGATCAACCCCATCAACCATTCACTCAGCGCCACCGCCATCGCGACCTACAAGACCGAGCCTTATGTAATCGCAGCCGATGTTTATGCAGTCGCACCCCATGGTGGCCGCGGCGGATGGAGCTGGTATACCGGCTCGGCCAGCTGGTTTTATCGCTTGATAGTTGAATCACTGCTCGGCCTGGATGTGGTCGCTGGCCGGCTGCGCATGACACCCTGTGTGCCCGTGGACTGGCCGAGCTATTCGCTCGACTATCGTTACGGCAGCAGCAATTATCACATCGTCGTCGAACAGCACAGTGCCCCGGTCGACGTCCCCACCAGCCGTATGAGCCTGAGCCTCGATGGTGTCCTTCAAAGCGACGGTAGCGTGGCACTGAGCGATGACGGCC
>JANOXY010000725.1:0-8683 GCA_031418675.1 Pseudomonadota bacterium | reverse complement strand
AGATCTTCAGGTTTGCGCGCGCGGAAATATTCGCCGCTGGTTTTTTTAGCCAGGGATTGAATAAGAAAAAAATCGGCGTTTTCGGTAAAGGCAATACCAAAGATGCGAATGCCGTTGTCGGCCGCATCGGTTGCCAGCTCGTCACGCAACCATTTGGCTTTCTCCGCATCAATACTCGGGTTGCCGGTATCGACAATACCGTCGGTCATGAAGACCACGACTTTACTGGCATCCTTGCGACCACTGGTTTTTAGTTCGTAGATCGCGCGCTCCATAGCGGCCGGAATGTTGGTGTACTGGCCGTGGTAGTCGACCTTGGTGAGACTGTCTGTCACCGCAGCCTGCACCGCAGCGTCGACCGCCGAGAGTGGCACTGGATAGGTCACCTTCTGATCAAAGATAAGGACACCAGCGCGCGTATCGGGTGGCAAATTTCCAAAGAACTTATTGACCGCGCCCTTCAGCGCAAAGCCGGGATCGTTCTGGCGCATGCTCCCTGAGTTGTCGAGCAGCACTATGACGTCCGTCGGCGCCGCCCACAGCGGCAAGCTCAACAACACGAGCGCAGCCAGACAAACACGCCGCCAGCGGGCAGCTATCGGCCCGCTGCGGGTTCGCAGCACGCGGCTTCCAGTCAGCAAACTCATCATCAGGATTCTCCACCAATCGCGCGCGGCCGATTATCGTCCCGGCACCACTCGCTCCAAGATCCACAATACAGACGCGGCTCGGGCAGACCCGCCGCAACCTGCGCCAATATGTTGTGACAGGCCGATACCCCTGAACCGCAGTAATGCACGGTTGCGGCGTCGGGCAGGATAGCAAGACTGTCGCGCCACCGTCGCAGAAGCGTGTCCGGTGCCGCGAACCGTCCGTCGCTACCAAGATTCGCCTGCCAACAATGATTGTGGGCGCCGGGAATATGGCCCGCATGCCGATCCAGCGGCTCTACTTCGCCGCGGTAACGTGGCGCGGCGCGCGCATCAACCAGCTGTGGGATGTTCACCATCTCATCCAGCGTGATCAGGCGATCGCGGCGCGGCCGCCCTTCGAATCGGCACGGTCGCGCCCGCTCTGCGCCGCTCGCGATGGCGCCAGCGTGGTTGACCCAGGCTTGCCAGCCACCATCGAGCACTGCCACCGCCATGTGCCCCATGTAACGCAGCATCCACCACAAACGCGCCGCAATCATGCCGCCGCCGTCGTCATAGGCCACAACCTGCCGCCCTGCCGCGATGCCTAAGGTACCGAACAATGCACACAGTTGCGCAGCCGACGGTAAGGGGTGACGACCATGATCACTCAGCGGCGGCCCGCTTAAATCCCGTTCGAGATGAGCATAGCTGGCATGCGGGATGTGCGCCTCAAGATAGGCCGTATAGCCGGCCTCAGGCGCCTGCAGATCAAAACGACAATCAACCAGCACGGGTTCATCCCGCTCACACAACGCGGCGAGCTCGGCCACTTGAATGAGCGCTGCGGTGGTGATGCTGTTCATGAAAACTTCCGTGATTGGACCGGCCAAAACGCGCTAGTCTCACGGCCGCGCACCACCGCTGACAAAACCAGAGTCCCGGCAGTCGGGGGTGCCTGCTCGCAAGCCTTGGGCGGCGGCGTTACGCTGCCGCGACCACACGCTCCAGACCGATGCGACGACCCCGAACGCAGCATGCTCGCAAGCCTAAGTCCAAACATTAACAGCGTCCAGCGCGCTGCCATTGCTGGCTTGTTGCTGGTGATAGCGCTCAGTGGCTGCGCCTCGCTCGACTACTACCGGCAGGCCGTCGCAGGGCAGTTCCAGATCTGGCAACGCCAACGGTCGATAGACGCGCTGCTCGCGCAACCTGATCTGCCGGCGCCGTTGCATGCCAAACTTGAGCTCGTAGTACGGGCACGGCGTTTTGCGGCGGCCCATCTGGCCCTGCCCGATCGCGGCAGTTATCGTCAATATGCCGATGTCGGGCGTGATTATGTGGTGTGGAATGTATTTGCAACCCCAGAGCTGTCGCTAAGCGCCCATCCGTCCTGTTATCCGCTACTAGGCTGCCTGGACTACCGTGGTTTCTTCAGCCAGGCCCGCGCCCGGCTCCATGCCGCGACCTTGCAAATACGGGGCTACGATACTTTTGTCGGCGGCGTGGCCGCTTACTCGACCTTGGGCTGGCTGAACGACCCGCTACTGAACACCGTGCTGCGCTGGGATGAACGACGGATAGTCGACACCCTCTTCCATGAACTCGCCCACCAGCAGCTCTATATCGCCGGCGATACCACCTTCAACGAAAGCTTCGCGATGGCGGTAGCCCAGGCCGGCATCGCTTTGTGGCTGGGCGAAGACCGCGCGGCACAGCAGCGCTACCAGGTCGAGCGGGCACGCGAAGCAGCGTTTATCGATCTTGTGCAGGTCTACCGCAAACGTCTCGAAACCGTCTTTGCCTCAGCGCTGCCGGACGCCCAGAAACGCCTGGCCAAAGCTCATCTGTATGACGAACTGCGGGCCCACTATGCCGAGCTCAAAGCAGGCTGGGGCGGCGATAACGCTTACGACGGGTGGATGAATACCGATCTGAACAACGCCAAGCTGAGCTCGCTGGCGACCTACCACGACGACGTCGCAGCTTTCAGCGGGGTGTTGGAGCGTTGTGAACACAACTTTCCGCGCTTCTACCGCGTGATAAAACGCCTCGGTAGCCTGGCTACCCCGATGCGCCGGCAATGTCTCGCGCAACTGGGCAGCGCCGTTGCCGCCCAACCTCACTGCGCCGCGCTCCTGCGCTGAGTGGTGGGATGCGCTGTGATCGCCGTCACGCTTCGCGCACGATGTGGCTAGCGGGAGACTCCTATCTCTATAATGCGATGACTGCGCGCGGCATTGACGGCCGCAGAACATCGACGCGCACTATCGGCGAAAGCGCGATAGGACTGTGCGGCAACGCATCATCCAGGCAGATCTTGAACCATGCTGGACCGACTCTTCAGTAAAGCGCTAGCCCTCGTCATCAACGGTGAGGAGATTTCGTTTCACACCCTCGCCGAATTCGAATTTGCGCTAGGTGGCCGCACCAATGTGCCGGCCAGCAAACTTGCCGAGCTCATCGTGCTCAGCCCCACTGAACTCAAACGCGAAGCCAAAAGCATCAAGACCGTCGAAAAGCGCTTTGTCGACATCCTCTCGCGCTCCATCGCGCAGCCCGGCGAGATCGGTCGACTGGTGCGTGAGGTCGACATTCAGGTGTTTTCCAATGATTACGACTGGCGCAGCATCTTCAAGGCGCTCAACCACGAAGACGATTCGTTCGATGAGCTGCGCCGTGTCGCGGTCGTAAAATACATGCAATACCTGCGCTCACGGCAGGATGTCATCAAGCAGACCTACCGGGTCAAGCTCAAAGAATCGGACCGGCTGAGCGAGTCGGGGCGCGGGTCAGGGCGTGATATGCGCTCACCTCTCGAAGAAACCAAGGATCAGTTCAAAGAAACCAGCATTTTTGATTCGGTATCGATGGAGGCGCCGCAGGTAGTCGTGCCGAGCACGGCCTTGACCCGCCTGCCCAAGGGCGAGGCAGTCAATATTAAGCCGCGGGCCAACACCGATTTTGACCTGCGTCTATCCAAACACCCGTTCATATTCCGCAACGGTGTGCAGCGCGAGCTGGTTGACGAGCTGGGTAACGTGCATCGCATCGATGCCGGCAAAAATATCGTCGGCCGCGATTCAGTGTGCAATATCGTAGTCGACAACTCGCTGCGCGACGTTTCGCGCATGCACCTGATCATCGAGCCGCTCGATGGCGGCATTTTGCGCTTCACCGATCTCTCCTCCCACGGCACTTATCTGCCCACCGCGTTACTACCCTCCGCCGGCGGCTGAGTGGTGTTAGTGCTCTGGTAGTACAAGGCCCTCGAACAGTCGCTCGAATTCTTCGCGAGTGGTCGCGGCGATGGCCCGGTCCACCACCTCACGCGTCAAATGCGGCGCAAATTTTTCGATGAACTCGTACATGTAGTTGCGCAGAAAAGCGCCACGCCGAAAACCTATTTTGGTCACGCTGTAGTCGAACAGATGGGCGGCCGGCAAGGCGGTCAGGCCGTGATCTTCGACGGCGTCATAAGCCAGGGTCGCAACGATTCCAACCCCCAGCCCCAGCTTCACGTAGGTCTTGATGACGTCGGCGTCGACCGCAGAAAAAGCCACGTGCGCCGCCACACCCGCCGACCTGAAAGCGTTGTCGAGCTGTGAGCGCCCGGTGAAACCAAAGACATAGGTGACAATCGGATACGCGGCGATGGCGGCAAGGGTCAGTGGCTGCACTTTTGTCAATGGATGACCATCGGGCACCACAATGCTGCGATTCCAGCGGTAACAGGGCAGCATCACCAGATTGTCGAATAGCTCCAAGGCCTCGGTTGCAATCGCAAAATCGACGGTGCGGTTAACCGCCAACTCTGAGATTTGCAAAGGCGTGCCCTGATGCATATGCAATGCAACGTGTGGATACCTTGCAATAAAACTCTTGATGGTCGGTGGCAAAACATAGCGTGCCTGGGTATGGGTGGTGGCGATCGACAGGCTGCCGCGGCCGCTATCGCTGTTCTCCTGAGCGATGCGGCGGATGTTCTCCACTTCGCCGAGAACACGCCCGGCAACCTCGATAATCTCCACCCCGGCTTTGGTAATTTCAGTCAGGTGCTTACCACTGCGCTGAAAGATCTGCACGCCCAACTCGTCCTCAAGCTGACGGATCTGCTTGCTGACACCGGGTTGCGAGGTATAGAGACTTTCGGCGGTGGCAGACACGTTCAAGCCGTGCCTGGCCACCTCCCAGATATAGCGCAACTGCTGCAGTTTCACAGCCCCTCCGACGGGTCGCGTGGATAACGGCGCTGAGTATAGGGCCGAACGATCGCTGACACTGGTCAGCGCGAGATACGGGCCAGTACACGATCGTGCGCTTCCCAGTGATCGGCGTGACACCAGGTGGCCACCAACTGCGCGATTTCCAGTTGGCGCAGCGCCTCGCTGGGCGTGCCCTCCCGCTGCGCGCGGGCCAATGCCTTGAAGGCACGTGTGACCTGTGGTTTGCGCTCACGGAAGGGCGCAAGGAATTGCTCGGTGTAAGTGTCGAAATTTTCACCCGCTGCGCAATAACCCTGGATAAGTCCCAGCGACAAAGCCTCCTCCACCGCCACCATATCTGCACGACACAACAGACGTAGAGCTTGCGCCGGGCCCACCAAACGCATGAGATCGCTACCACCACCCCACGCGGGTGCGATATTGAGCGTGCCCTGCACGAAGGCGACACGCACATGGGCAGCGGCAACCCGAATGTCGCAGGCCACCGCCAGCTCTGCGCCACCACCCAACGCGTCGCCATTCAAAAGCGCCACGACCGGTACCGGGAAATGACGGATGGCATCGAGCGCCGCGCTCGAATCCACACCGATGCGCTCGGCCTGCTCGGTGCTGCGCATGGCGTCGAATTCCTGCAGATCACCGCCGGCCGCGAAGCAGCGCTCTCCGGCACCACGCAATACGGCAGCACAGAGGTCGTCGCGCTTGGCGGCCTGTTCGAAGCAGCGACGCAATTCCGCCAGTACGCCCTGGCTCAAGGCGTTGCGCTTTTCCGGGCGATTGATCGTGACCCTGAGCAGGCCCTTGTCATCGGCCACTTCGAGATATTGAAATTCCATCGCTTCATCCACTCCCGTCATGCGGCCGCACCGAATCGGCGCGTGCTCAGCTTAGGGTGCCAAGCTAGCGCACTTGGGTACGGCGTGAAAAGCTCGGAGCGGGCTAATTGCGGGAGTTCGCGATGGCAACGGGGATGGGCAACTCCGGGACGGGCCCGGAGTTGCCGGGGCGAAGGTATCAGGCTTGTGGTTGCATGCTTTGCGCGTTGATCATCGCCTGCATGCGGTCGCGCAGCAGAAGCTTTTCTTTCTTGAGCATTTCGAGTTGGGTGTCGTCCATCGCTGCTTTGCCGGCCTGCGCCTGGTCGACCTTTGCGTTGAGCGCGCTGTGCTTGTCATAAAGACGTCGAAAGCCGTCGTCTGCTCGCAGCAGTTTATCGACGGTAGCCTGATCATAATCGGACATAAATGATCCTCCGGAACGGGTTGGCTTGATGCATCTCTCGATCTGAAACTAGACCACTAAGCGAGCCGGAACAAGGGTCGCGTCAAAATAGATATCCCATCGGTGGCGCGGCGCGCTGTACCAGCCCGGCAAAGGCTTAGCGGCGAGCAAACCCGATTCCTGATGGGGTGGGTTTGCGCTTCGAAATTGTGATGGCGTGATACTAATTGTGTCCGACCAGCGGCGGCGGTCGCACCTGCGCCAGGCCCACCGCCAACAATAGCCAGGCCAGAGACGACCAATAGGCCCCATAAAACGCGAGGTGCGCATTGAGCGGCAACCAGGCGACCGCGCCACTGAGTAACCAGATGGACGCTCTGCCGTCCAAGCTCGGCGCGCGCAGGAGCCGCCATAAGCGCCCATAAAACACCACAAACGCGAGCAGCCCGATGACACCCGTCTCTATCGCAATCTCGAGCAGGAACTGATGGGGATGGGTTTGACCATGACCGATGCGTTTGATCCAGAAATCATCGGCCGGCGCGTAATCGGCATAAACATGGCGAAAGCCCCGTGGCCCGATGCCGGTCAGCCAATGATCGGCGAAGATCCGTACGCCCGTGCGCCACAGGGTCAGGCGATAAGCGGTGGCCGCGTCGATATCGGCGGCCTGGGTTGAGAACAAATCACTGGTGCTCAGCAGGCGTCCGCGTAAGTTCGGATTCATGATGGCCAGGCTACCGGCCAGCAGCAGGAGCGCGCCGAATTGCAGCACACGACGGCGATTCCATGCGGCCTGCCGCGCCTGCAGAAACAGGTAAGCCAGCATGCCGAATACCAACATGATCCAGGCGCTGCGCTTGAGCGACATCAACACCACCACCAACAGCGGCACCAGCAGCAACCACAGACGCGGCTGGTCGCGACAGTAGCGCCGCACAACATCGATGTAGAGCGGGGCAAAGACCGCCAGGAACAGTCCCAGTCTTTGTTTGGGGTAAAAAACACCCTTCAACACGCCGCGGTCGTAGGGATAACCAAACAAATCGGTGTGCCAGATCAGCTGCACGAAGGCGTCGAAAGCAACAAAACCTACCAATAACACAGCCCCTGCTGTCACCAGCCGCAGCACAGCCGCATCGGTGCAGGCACGCAGCACAAAATAGGATGCTGGCAGCAGATGCAGGTAAGGAAAGACCGTGCGCGCACTGTGCTCGGGTGCATAAGCACTGATAGTGGCGGCCAGCATCGGCAGCCATAACAAGCCGAACAGGATGAGCAGCTGTCGGGATCGCCAGTCACGCAGGGCGCGTGGCTCGCGCACCGCATCAAGGACACCCAGCACCGCCATCAGGGCCATGGCGTAGTGCACCAAGTGTTCGGAAACGAATAAGGCAAGGGCCGCGAGGATCAGTCCCGCGCGGGCGTAATCCCGCACCTCGGTGTCTGGCCCGTCGGACTGCTCAGCCGCCGCCGGCGCCTGGTTCATCGCGCAGGGCGCGCGCTCAGGCGAGCGCCGCCACCAGATGCCGATGGGTAAGCTCAGGCTGTTCGCTCATCATGATGTGACCAGATCCAGCGACGGTCGCAACCGCGCAATCGCCGATGGCAGCGGCAAGCTGGCGCGCGGCGGGCAAGGGTGTCATACGGTCTTCGGTACCGCAGATAAACGTCGTGCGGGCCCGCACAGCGGCGGCCGCTTCGGCACCGTGGGCGTAGTCGTTACACGCTTTCAGATCGGTGTGGAGCACACCCGGCTGCGCTTTCTCCAGCAAACGCATGCTGGTGTTCACGATGTGAATGCCGGAAACCGGGTTGGCGCCGTATTGCGCGTTGGGGGCGTGGCCCCAGATCATCATCATGTCGCGCGATTCCGGCGCGTTGGCTTGCGCGGCACTTAACAACAGGTCGCTGACTGGCATCGGGAAGGCCGCGCCAAGCAGCGCCAAACGGCAGATGCGCTGCGGCGCTCGACCAGCCGCTTCAAGGGCAATCAAGGCCCCCAGACTATGGCCGGCGAGTGCCACCTCGGGCAGCGCCAAGGCGTCGAGCATCCGCAACAGCCAGCTCGCCATGTCCTCCACACTCGCCAGGGGCGTGCCACCCGAGTGACCGTGACCCGGCAAATCCGGTGTGATGACGCTGCGGCCGATGTGCATGAAATAACGTGTGTGATAAACCCACACCGTGTGATCCATCGCCGCGCCGTGCACCAACACCACCGGTGGCACAACCGATGCCGCCTGGAGCCGGCCAGCGGCAAACACCGACTGACCATCAACTTCGAAATACATGGCTAACTCCTGAACCCGTGCCCGGGTTTATTTCTGCGAGCGGTAGAGCGCCTTGGTCAGGTCCTCGAGCAGGTCGGCCGGATCTTCCAAACCAATGGACAGCCGCACCATGCCCTCCGCGATACCCGCCGCCGCCAGTGCCGCGGCGTCCATGCGGCTGTGGGTGGTCGAAGCGGGATGGATGACCAGCGACTTGGCGTCCCCCACATTGGCCAGATGCGAAAACACGCTTAAGGACTCGATCAGTTTGCGACCGGCCGCGCGTCCGCCGCGCACGTCAAAACTGAACACTGCACCACTACCGCGTGGC
>JANOXY010000724.1:0-3803 GCA_031418675.1 Pseudomonadota bacterium | reverse complement strand
GGCTCGTGCTTTACGACCGCGGGGAGTTGGTGAGCGAGGAAGCTGAGGCGGCGGTGATCGTCGAGTATTAAGCCAAGATCGCCGCCCTTGAGCGCAAATTCTGCCAGTTGACCTTGGAACTCGACTTGCTCAAGAAAGCGCCATCGCCGCGCCTCGTCAGCAACAACGAGAGTGCGTGCATCATCAGTGGGCCGCCGGTCTCTCCGTCCTTCATAGGTGTGAAGTGATCGGCTTGCCGCGCCGCACCTACTACTATCGCCCGGCCCCGCATGGAAGGTGCTGGGGGATGAGCGCTTGGTTCAGATGATCTGTGCCATTCAGGATGAGCTGCCTGGTTACGGGTATCGGCGCGTCACCGAAGAGCTGGGTCGTCGCGGGCAGGTGATCAATCACAAGCGGGTCGCTCGGGTCATGAAGATCGGCGGATTGGGCATAACGCCGAGTCGACGTTATGTGCGCACCACCAACAGCGCGCACGACCAGCCGATCTTCCCAAACCTGTGCCACAACGTCATCTCCATGTTGATTTGCATGCCAAACTTATCCATTTTTCCCTGAGATTTTGCATTTCGACCTGACTCGCTCTGCCAGCGCCAAATTGATGATCAGACGTCGTAATTTGATAGTGGCGTGGGTCAATCTGTTTCGCAAACCAACAGTCGAGCCACAAGAGTCCTACAAGGCCGGCTTAGCTTTTTCCGCTTTACGGACGCTGCACGAGATCTGAATTAAATCAGAATCGGTTTTCATTTCGGCCCGTGACAGTTGCTTTGCGCGCGGTGCAGCCGAACACCTGTTGGTTCTCAATATTTATTATTGGCCTCCCATGACGGGGATCAGAGACGACTTCTAGCACCAGGGGTTCGTCCAGACTGGCTGGTCCAGGTCACGGTGCCCCTCTGAGCCTCGTCAGGGCCGACTACATGGCGACGCGCGACTTTTGCCGCAGGATCTTCGATGATGAACGCGAGCGACAGCTTCACTCATGTGTCCGCTCAATGCATTGCCTCGTCGTTCGGTGTTGCTTGAGGCGCGGCCACAATCGCAACGGGCACACCGAAGAACACTGCACATCCGCTCGCCTCATCGTAGACCTGGTCATCGGTCAGGGCGTTAATATTGACCCCAGGCCGAATATTCGCGACCGCGAGCCGCGTGCCTGGTGCTGCGTGCCCGTAGCCATGGGGAAGGCTGACCACACCGGGCATGAGGTCGGAAGTCACCTCGGCTAGCGCCTCCACCTCCCCGACCCTGCTGCGGATGCGGACCTTGTCTCCATCGCTCACCCCGATGCGGGCGGCATCTTGCGGCGCGATTTGTAGGGTGCAGACATCGGGCCCTTTCGCGGTCAGTGGCAGATTGTGCATGAACGAATTGCTCGCGCGCAGCACACGCCGTCCGATCAGCAACGTCTCTTCGCATAGTGTCGTCGTGCGCGCAAGCAGACGTGGCACGTCGCCCACCATGGTCTGCGGCGCGAGTTCGATTTTGCCGCTCGCGGTGTTCAGCACTTCGCGCAAACGCGGCACCAGTGGCCCCAGATCGATGCCGTGGGGTATGGCTTTGATGCCATCCAACGTGTAGCCCGCGGGGCGGCGGCCGAAACCATCGCCGTATGGTCCAAGACGGATCAGCAGGTCGATGATGCGCTCGGGACCCTGGGAGCCGGCAAGCTTGTTAGTAACTTCATTGACCGCAAGGTCGGGCCAGGCCTGATCGGCACCCACTGCGGTCGCCGCAATCTGGCCGAACACCACGTCATCCACCGCTGCGGCCGACGCCTGCCCCATGCCGAACAGCGGCGCGCTGATGCGCGCGATTACCTCCCACGCGAGTGGCGTGTCGGCGCTCGCCGTGAGCGGCGCCGGTGAATAGCGCGCGATGTTGCGCACGGCCAGATGGTAGGGACCAAAGTCGTAATGGGAGGTTTCGGCTGCGGTGGGCGTGGGCAGTATCAAGTGCGCGTGGCGAGTGGTTTCGTTCAGATAACAATCAACTGCCACTATGAAGTCGAGCTGCTGAAATGCCTGTTCAAGTGCGTTGGAGTTGGCGGCACTGCGCACGACGTTGGTCATGAGCAACAGCATCGCGCGGATCTGACCCTCGCCGGGGGTCATGATCTCTTCGGCCAACGTCGAGATGGGCAGCATGCCGCCAGCTTCCAGGCGCCCGCTGACGCGGCTGCGCCAACGACCGAACTCGAACGGCGCATTGGCGCCAAGCGCACGGTACGGCGCAGCGGGGGTGGTGAACATGACGCCGCCGGGTCGGTCGAGATTGCCACTCAGGATGTTCATCAGATCCACACCCCAACTTGCGAGCGTGCCGAACGGCTGCACGCAGGTGCCCAGACGGCCATAACACGCGGCCGAGCGCGCACTCGCAAACTCGCGTGCTATGCGGCGAATGGTCGGCGCGTCGATACCGCAATACGCAGCGACTGTCTCGGGCGCGAACCGGTGCGCAATCACGCGCACCTCGTCCAGCCCGTTTACCAATCCGGCGGCCGCGCCCAGGCGCACGAGTCATTCATCGAACAATGTGGCGATCATTGCGAGCAAAAACGCGCCGTCGGTACCAGGCCGAATGAAGTGGTGCTCGCTGGCAAGCTTGGCGGTCTCGGTTCGCCGCGGGTCAATCACGATCACCTTGCCGCCGCGCTTGCGCACCGCTTTCAAGCGTCCCGGTGCGTTTGGCATCGTCATCAGACTGCCGTGGGAGACCGCCGGATTGGCGCCGATGATCAACAGATGATCCGTACGATCGATGTCCGCAATGGCGACGCTCAACACCGGCAGCGAGCCGCCAAACATGAGGCCGGTCTGGAGATCTTTTGGCAGGGTATCGACCGACGACGGATTGAAGATGTTGCGACTGCCCAGTGCCTGAGCAAGCACCGGCAGATAGAGGAACGCGAGATCGTGCACGACAATGGGATTGCCAGCCGCGACGCCAACGGCATCTGGCCCGTGGGCGGCTCGGATGGCGGTGAGTCGCTCCGCGATTTCGGCGAACGCGGTGTCCCAGCTCACCTCTTCCCAGCCGCCCGCAGTGCGACGCAAAGGCCGGCGAATGCGGTCCGGATCGTGATGCAGTTCCTTCACTGCGTGTGCCTTGGGACAGATGAAGCCTCGCGAGAACACATCCTCCTGATCGCCGCGCACCGCCAGGATGCGCTCCCCTTCGATGTCGATTGCAAGTCCGCAAGTGGCTTCACAGAAGGGGCAGACGCGGAAAGCGGTGCGCATTTTCTTCTCCTTGGCTCAGACTTTCGTAATGCGGTAACCGGCACGGGGAAAGTGCACCGCTATCTCGCCGAGATCGGGATCACGCCGCAACAGCGAAACGCGCTCTGCGCTCAGGTAGGACACCTTGCCGCGACAGGCCTCGACCCCATAGTCATCCGCGACGACAGCGATCTCGGCGCCGAGTTCGAGATCGCCCAGCTGCTTTAAGCCGGGGGCTGCTGATGCGGGGCGTGCGTCGCGCGCGATGGCCAGCGCGTCGCTGGTCGACATAGGCGTCGCTGCGCCGCTGCCAAAACCTTCGATGCGTGCAAACCAGGCGGCGACCGCCGGCCGCGCCTCAATGTGCGCGAACAGATCGGGCGAATTCTTGAATAACCACAGCGGGAAAAACACGGACGCATCAGCCAGCGTGAAGTCGGGGCCAAGCAGGAATGACTGTGCGCGCAGCTGCAGATCAAGCTGGTCTAGCACGAGGTCCGTTTGGACTAGCGCGTGCGGCGCGCCTTCAACGATCGCTTCCTTACTCAGGCTCGGCGACATCGCCGCGCGGTCGAG
>JANOXY010000723.1:0-5300 GCA_031418675.1 Pseudomonadota bacterium | reverse complement strand
CTGGATCTGCTGGTCATCGATGTTGCTGCGCCGACGCTTGAGACTGTCGATTTCAGCGGTTTGCTGGTCGTGCTCCTGCTTGTCCTGCCGCAAGGTGACGCCGTGTTCAGTCAGCCCGTTCTGTAGATCGGCATCGCGGTTGCGCGCCTCCTCTCGCCGGCTTTGATACTTGCCGCGCTGTGCAGCGAAGCTGGCTGCATCCGCTGGCACCGGCTCGCCCAACACGGTTGCCAGCTCGCCGTAGCGGACGGCCTTGGTTGTGCGCGCATCCCGCAATTGTTCTTTCTTGCGAATCTCGACAGCAAGGCGTTCCAGTCGGTCGCCGCCGTTGTCATTGATGGCCTGCTTCAGCTCATCCGCTTGCTGGCCTTGCGCCTCATGAACCGCATCGAGCTTTTGTACCTGAGCATCCACGCGCTCCCATTCCTCCGCCAACAAGCCCAGCCGTTTGTCGATCAGGCCAAGCTTCAGGCCAGCGAAGTGAGGCCGCAGACTATCCCGGCATCCACGCAAACTGTCGACCTCGGCCACCAATGCGCTGTGCCGGCCGCAGTCCGCAATCAAGGGGGTGAGCAATTCAACCTGCGCCTTAGTTTTCAGCACAGCCTGATGGGCGCGATTGAGATCGTCGAAGTGGCCGATCAAGGCCTGCAGGCGTGGGCCAACCTCGAAGGGTTCGAGCATATGGTTGCGCACGAAGTCAGTCAGGTTACCCACCGACTTCATCGACACCGTTTGATGAAATAACTCCAAGGCCTGATCGTTTTCAATGCCAAAGCGTCGGCGGAACCAGGCCGCATAGGGCGGAAAACTGTCGTGCAATTCGGCTCCCAGCCCGCGCAGTTTCTTGCGCAGTTGGGCAATGTCCGATCCGAAATGGGCGAAGTCAGAAGCAATCGATAGCGCACGCTCAGCCCCGAGGAAGAACCGCGCCGGTTGTCCCTGCGCTTCCTTCATCCAGAACACCTGGGCCAAGGTCACCGTCTGGTCGTAGCCCGCGTTGTGGAACACGCCCAAAATCACGGAGTAGCTGTTCTGGTCGCGCAGGCTCACCGGCTTGGCCGCGCCCGTGACTTCGTTTCGCTCGGATTTGTAATGCCCGAGCACGTAGGAACGCAGCGTTCTTTCTTTGCTGTCCGCACCGGCAGCCTTGTAGTAGGCGATCCGGTTAGCAGGCACCAGCAGGGTGGTGATGGCATCCACCAGTGTGGACTTGCCCGAACCGATATCGCCCGTGAGCAGGCCATTCTTGCCATCTAGTTGGAGCGTCCACACTCGGCTGTCGAAAGTGCCCCAGTTAAATACCTCCAGCCGAGTCAGACGAAAGCCCGACAGCGTGTCATCGGCACAAAAGTCCAGGCCCAATGATTGCGGATCATTCATGCCGCGCCACCCTGCGGGCAGCCTTCGGCTGTGCAACTCGTCTTTCCTGCCGATTAGTCATGATCTGCTCCTTCCTTGGCATTGGTCACGCCCGCCAGTTGGGAATGGTAAGTGGCCAGGCGCGCATCAAATTCGGCCAGCCATTGCGCGTCGACAAAGGCCTTCAGGATGCGTCGCACCTCATAAGTGGCAGGTCCGGCCGAAGCACCGCCGGCAGGTTTGAGTTTTTGCAGAAAACCCAGTTCGGCCACTTTGTTGATCGTGGTTTCAATCTGATCAATCAGCTTGGCTTCATTCGGGCCATCGGGCAGGAACACCCGCACCAGCTCCACGATGTCGTCGCGGGAGAGCACCAGCCGCGTATCGCCGCCTCCCGCATCAAACTCAGCCAGCTTCTTGCGCAACAAGGCGAGCAGCAAACTCACAGCGAAGGACAAAGGTCGGCGCGCCACCAACCGCGGCAGGCGAGGCGCTGGATCATCGTCGGCTGGCTCGGGGCGGCTTTTCAGAAAGGCATAGCCTTCCGCCTCATCCAGCACCAAATCAAGATTCAGCACTGCCACGTAGTCACGCACCCGCGCTTGCAGATTCAGCAGCGCCGCCCATTGGCGTTCGTCGCCATCACGGTACAGCACGCTTTTGAGCAGGCTTACCAGCAATACCGACAAATCAGCGGCCGGCGCCACCATCGGTTGCATTGCCGGTGTTGTATTCGAGAATTCTTCTTCCATCCCTTGCCTCAGCTCTTGTTCAGCGCATGAAAATCACGCGTGGCAGCCGCGCACAGCGGGTGATGGCTTGGCCGTCCATAGCCACCGTCTGCCAACGAATAGGCTCGGGCGTGTCCTCATCCACCACGGTGCTGAAAGTCTCACTGCCTAGTTGTGTAGATAGGCCACCAGTTCAGCCAGCCCTTGTAACAACGGCTGGCTGGTCACCAGTTCGCTCAACGTGACTTGCGCCCGATCCTGCAGCGCGTGGCGGATATGGCGGGTGAGTCGCGCCTTGTCGACGACCACCTGACCAAACAGCGCCGAAGGGTCGATGTCTTCATCGCCCGCCTGTAAGGCCAGGTCAGCAATCACCGGCTTGATGGCCGGGGTGAATAAGGGCCTCTCCATTGCCAGCTCGATATCGGCGCAGGCCTCGGCCATTTCCATCACGTTGCCCGCCGGTGGAGCATCCCGCAGGACCAGCGCCTTGCTCTCGATGCCGTGCAGAATGTCCATGATGCGACGGTTTTCCAGCCAGGCCTGGTCGTCGAGAAAACGGCGCAACTGCTGCGACAAGGCGGCGACCGTGCGCTGGGTGTGCTCGCCGGCTTCCAGCCAGTCATAGTGCACCCGGCGCGTGCGGGTATCGGGGTTCAGATCGGCCACAGCGGGCAGCGCCAGCACACGATCCAGCAGCTCGGTCAATTCTTCCTGCCGACGACTGGAGAGCAAAAAATCCCAGAAAGCGCGAAAACTCTTGCCCTGATCGGAATCGGCAATTGCATCGCGCTCGCCCATGATGTCTTCCAGCAACGCGCCCTTGCTGCCTTCCCACAATGCAATGCGCTCGCGCACCCGCCGGTCGAGCTGGCGGAAGTTGTGCTCCACCTCGCGGAAGTCGGTGAGCAACTCGCGCGCGCCCTGCATGAACTGCTGGAAGCGGTCCTTTAATGCTGTGTCGTCCAGTAGCTGCATGTCGCCCGACATCACCCGCGCGATCTCGGTGTCAATGTCAGCGCGCTTCTTATGCAATTCCGCGATGCGCTTGGCCGGGTCAGCTTCGCTGCCTTCGCTCATTTGCTTGAGCAGGTCAAACAGCGTGAGCAAGCGCGACTCGGTGCCGACGAACTGCCGCTCACCGAGTTGTGCCAGCCAAGCCATGGCCTTTTCAGTGGCGGGCGTTAAATCGAACTGTGCTTCGTCGGTTCCCGGGCGGTAAAACTTGCGCAGCCAGCCCTTGTCGGGCGCGGCCCAATCATTCAGGTATTCGAGCCCTGGCTTGGGAAAAGCGGATTCCCCGACGTGCAGGCGCAAGGCGTACAGCTCATCCTCCAGAGCCTCGGCTAAATCCGCCGCCGCCATCCCCCGCACATTGGGCGCCACGAACACTCGGTGCAGAAAGCTCGCCACCAACGGCGCATGGTCCGAACGCAACAGTCGCCACGCAGGGTGGTGAGTGCGCAGGGTGTCGAGGGTGGCGAAGTCGAGGGTCATGCGGCGCCCGGCTCCGCGAGGGTGAACAGCGCCGACTCAAAGGCGGCCCATACCGATTTGCGCAAAGTAGCCGCTTCGCCGCGTCTCTGTGCTGAGCGCTCCCGAGCAGTCGCGATTTCTGCTACCAATTGCTTTTGAGCTTCGACATCAGTCAACGGAAACTCCAGGTCCAGCAGTGAAGGCCTGAAAATGTTTTTCACCCTTACCCCTCCTGTCGCTGTCGCAGCAACCGTCGGCCCTTGCCAGTCAGGCGATAGCGCTGGGTCGGGCTGCGGGGTGAAGCGGGATGGGTACGTTCGATCCAGCCACCTTCCAACGCGGGGTTGAGATAGTTGTCCCGGAAGGTCGGTCGATGAGACAGTCCGAGGGCCTTCAGCAAATCAGCACTACTAAGTTCGTGGGTTCCAATAGCCTCAATTAGCAATGCTACTTGGTCGGTTACATGACCGGCTACTTGGTCGGTGGAAACCGCTTCGCGGAGCGTGTCGCGAACGGCACTCAACATGAACTCGATAAAAGGCGTCGCATCGGCGCGCTCGTCAGCTTCAGCCAATACTCGGTAGTAAGCTTCCTGCCGTTCACGGATGACAGTTTCGACAGGCAGATAAGCCAGCAAGGGTTTCCAGTTGCGCAGGATCAGGGTTTGCCATAGCCGCCCCATCCGTCCATTGCCGTCGGCGAAGGGGTGAATAAACTCCAATTCGTAGTGAAACACGCAACTGGCGACCAGCGGATGCTCATTCGTTCGCTCTAGCCAACTGAGCAAGTCGTCCATCAGGTGCGGTATCCGGTTCGCAGGTGGCGCCATGTGCACCAGTTGCTCGCCGCGGAAAATGCCAACATCTGCGGCGCGGAAAATGCCCGCGCCATCGATCAGCGCAGACATCAGCAAACCATGGGCGGCCAACAGATCTTCTTGTGAGGTCGCTTGCCAGGCAACCATCGCCTCGTAAGCCGCAAAGGCGTTAAGAACCTCCTGGATTTCACGTGGATGCCCCAGCACTCGCTTGCCGTCGATGACTGCCGTGACCTGTTCAAGGGTCAAGGTGTTGTTCTCGATGGCGAGCGAGGCTTGGATGGTGCGGATTCGGTTTTCCCGGCGCAGGAGAGGCGTTAGGTTCTGTTCCGCCAGGACGGTATAGCGTCCGACCATTTCACCGATTTCTGCGACCAAGTTCAAAATCGCCGGGGTGATGGTGTAGGGCGGTTGGTAAATTCTTAGATTGGCCATTCACGCCCCCTCTACGTTTGCGCGGAAGGAACCGGCTTGGATATCACCCGCAGGCAAGATTTTCTTGAGTTACGGTCCTGGGCGAAACCATCAAAACAACTCCTTAGTCACAGGTCAGCCGTTAATTCCCGGGCGACCTTCAATGATAAAAAATATCCGAACGCCAAGCGCTCCCCAAAACCGTAAACCGTTCAGCGGCTTGGTCACGCGCACACTAATGCTTATCGCGGCGGCACTGCTGGTGTTGAACGCACCAGCGGGAGCGTCCACAGTTTATAGTTATGTGGGCAAAGTTTTTGACACTTTTCGTAGTCGGGAAGCCGACCACCTTGCGGGGCGGCGCGTTCCCAAGGTCCCAGAAGTAGGTTTCGAGACCATTGGTGTAGAAGCAGAACGGCAGCTCACCACCTAACTGCTGCTGAATGTTGTCGCAATACTGCTTGGCTTGCTCACGGCCGATAGCAGCATCCCGGCTGGAT
>JANOXY010000722.1:0-4878 GCA_031418675.1 Pseudomonadota bacterium | reverse complement strand
CCCCCACAAACGAGGGACCCCGCCGAAGCGGGGTCCCAGAGCTCAAAGTAACGGAGCCCGTTACTTCTTCATGATCTTCTCGAACACGCGGTCGAGGCGATCTTTGTTCTCGTTGCAGCAGGCCTGTGCAGCATCGGCACCAGCCTTGGCAGCGTCCGCGGTCGCTTGTGCAGCGGCAGCGGCAGCCTTAGCGTCGGTAGCAGCCTTCAGCGCAGCAGCAGCGTTGGAAGCGGCAGTCTTAGCGTCGGACGCGGCACTGGTAGCCTTAGCGTCGACAGCAGACAGCTGCTCCGGGGTCACGTGCGAACAGGCGCTGGTCAGGCCAAGAACGGCGCAAACGGCCGCAAGCTTCAATACGTTGGTCATCGTGGTCATCCTCCTAACTCAGGGGGTTAGTTTAAGAAACGATTGTCTAGAAATGAGATTAACTTAAGCTCTCGATTGCGTGAATGATGAACGAAAAGTTCAAATGACGCAATGCAATTTAACGTTTTTTTCTGAACCGACCCTGAAGTAACTCCGGGGGCACAAGCGTGTTCGGTGGGGCTTTATCGTCTAGGGCCACGCGAACTTAAAGGGGCGGCCGATCGTCAAGGGCGGCCGCCCCAGCCACGCGAGTGGCCCGCGGGCACCCGCGAGCGCTGTTCGTGTTGTGCCAAAAGCATTTGTCCGAGAGCCCGTTCGAAACTGTCCATCTTGTGCTCGGCGCAATAGCTGAGTAGCCACGCTAGCGATTCTTCCAGCGTCTCGCCGCCTGTCGCGTCGTAGGTGTCCGGCGTGAAGGCGTTAAAAGCTGTCAGATAACCCATTAAATAGTCGCGGAAACTGTTAGTTTCGGCCTCCTTTTGGGCTGACAGTGCAAATTGATTGCACGAACGTCCGCCGACGCCCCAGATCGCGTAATTGCCCTGGTCGTCAGCCGCCGAGGCAAAACAAGTCCAGAGGCTGGTCACTACGACCGCCACGACCAAAACACGGCGGCTCATTTCGGCACGGGAATGTGGGGCAGGCGATTGAACTGTGATTTCAGAAAATCCATTTGGTCGGCGAGTATGCGGCGATTGGAAAGCGCAAGAAACTCCGCCCAGTTGGGGACGTAAGGTATCGCTAACAACGGCATAGTCGCCTGTTCCGGCGTGCGCCCACCCTTGCGGGTATTGCAGCCGCGACAAGCGCTGACAACGTTCGACCAGCGATCGACACCCCCGCGTGACAATGGCACAACGTGATCGCGGGTCAACTGGTACTCGGCAAAGTGGTTCCCACAATATAGGCACAGATAACCATCGCGACGGAATAACTCATGATTGCTCAGTGGTGGCACATGTCGCCGTAGATGTTGGCCGCGCTTGGAGTGCTTGATGGCGATGATTGAGTGGACGGTGACCGATGAACGTTCCGCACTTCCGCGTGCGTAACCACCACGAAAGGTAAAGGCGTTCTCGCCAGTGGTCCACGCCACAAGGTTGCGCGAGTACAGACACACCGCGTCCTGCCAGGGTACCCAGCGGATCGGTGCTCCAGCGACATCGAGTCTCAAAATGAGCGGGGTGGACATAAGCCCTGCGAGCGCGTCCGTGTTGGCTGTCATTTAACTACGTGAACGGCTAGATTCTCAGCGTAAAGAAATCTTGGATCAAGTGTGCCAGAGGCGGCCACTGGAGGAGAGCACGTGCATGCCTGACCTGCAACGTCTACAGCAATTGATGCGACAACTTCGCTCGCCGCTTAGTGGTTGTCCGTGGGACCTCGAACAGACCTTCGCCAGTCTGGTACCCCATACTCTCGAAGAGGTCTATGAGGTTGCGGAGGTGATCGCCACCGGCGAACTCACCGAACTGCCGACGGAACTTGGTGACCTGTTGTTTCAGATATTGTTCTACAGCCAACTGGGCGAAGAACAAGGACTCTTCACCCTTAACGACGTGCTGTCGGCTCTGGAGCACAAACTCGTGAGCCGTCATCCCCATGTTTTCGGCACTGCGTCGGCGCCCGATGCCGCGGCGGTCGTCATGCAGTGGGAAGCTGGTAAAGCGCTCGAACGGCGCGCGCGGCAGCGGGGCGCGGTTTTGAGCGAGCTGGATGATGTGCCGCAAGCGCTGCCGGCGCTCAGTCGCGCGCGCAAGTTGCAAAAACGCGCCGCGCGGGTCGGTTTCGATTGGCCCGATGTGTCAGGACCGTGGCAGAAGGTAAGGGAGGAAAGCACCGAGCTGGAGCTTGCGATCGCCCAGGGTGAACGCGCCGAGATCGAATCCGAACTAGGCGACCTGTTGTTTGCTGTGGTTAATCTGGCCCGTCATCTGGACACCGATCCGGAGGCAGCACTGCGTGCCGCCAACCGCAAATTCGAGCGTCGTTTTCGTTACGTCGAAACAAGCTTGTCAGCACGTGATCTGCGTATGGAGCAATGTGATCTCCGGACGCTGGACGAACTGTGGGACGGGGCGAAGCGCGAAGGGCTCTAACACCCGAGTAAAAAAAAGCGGGCGCCGAAGCGCCCGTAATGGACCATAGGGAGGTTTGCAAAGGGAGGTCATCCCTCGCATGCTCCGGACGTAGCACGGCGCATGCCAACTACACTCGACCAGCGATTTGCCCAACGACTTGCCGGAAGACAGGCGACTCTTCACCGGTGCGGGGCGCCGACACTGGTCATGTCGCGCCAGAAGTTTGACTATTGGGGGCCGCGTGTCGGGTATCTGCCACTGACGCGCCCCGTGGCGCGGCTTTCAGCCCAGATCTGGGCGGCACTGAAGATGTCACCACCCCCAACGGTATTAACGATCGCGCTTGACGATGAAGTCCGCAATCATGGCCAAGGTTTCGCCGCGCGTGCCCAGCGGTGACAGACTGTCAATGGCTTCCTCGCAGAGGCGCCGGGCAGTGGCTTTGGCTTCGCTCATGCCCAGCAAATTGGGATAGGTGGGTTTGTCCCGGTCAGCGTCGGACCCTTGCGGCTTGCCAATAATCTCGGTTGCGCCCTCAACGTCCAGAATGTCGTCGTGGACCTGGAACGCGAGGCCGATGCAGGTTGCGTAGCGTTCCAGGCGCAGAGCGAGTTCTTGGTCGTTGTTACCGCTGGCAAGCACGCCGAGCTTGACGCTCGCTCGGATGAGCGCGCCGGTCTTGTGCTTGTGCATATTTTCGAGCTCTTCGAGCGTGAGCTTTTTCCCCACGGCCGCGAGATCGAGTGCTTGCCCACCGGCCATACCGCGCGAGCCGCTGGCTTGGGCGAGCACCGCTACCATCGCCAACTGACAGGCACAGGACAATTGACTTGCGCTGTTACTCAAAAGGGATTCGAAAGCCAAGGCTTGCAGGGCGTCACCAGCCAGGATCGCAGTCGCTTCGTCAAACTGGCGATGACAAGTCGGGCGGCCGCGACGCAGATCGTCGTCATCCATGGCGGGCAGGTCGTCGTGAATCAGCGAGTAGGCGTGGATCAGTTCCACGGCCACGGCCCCGCAGTCCAGCACGTCGAGCGGTGCGCCCAGTGCCTGGCCGGTGGCGTAGGTCAGCACCGGCCGTATGCGCTTGCCGGGCGCGAGTACGGCGTATCGCATCGCCTGGTGCAGTCGGACCGGAGCCTCCATGGCGGGTGGCAGAAAGCGCTCCAGAGCAGCGTCGGCACGCGCCTTCAGAGGCGCGAGGTGGTGTTCAAGGCTAGTCACAGGGAGCTCAGCTTTCGTCCGGTAGTGCGAAGTCTTGCAAGGACTCCTGATTGTTGTCGGCGGCCAGTTTCATAACCTTCTGTTCAGCGCTACGCAGGGCTCGTTGACAGTGACGGGCAAGTTGCATGCCGCGTTCGAATTGTTTGATGGAATCTTCCAGCGAAAATTCGCCCTGTTCCATTTTCTCAACGAGCGATTCCAGTTCGCCCATTGCTGCTTCGAAATCGACGGTGGTTTCCACCGGTTCGGTCTTTGCCACGCGCTCGCCTCGCTCGCTCGCGGGTGAACGCGGGCGCTTGGTTACAAGAGGCGGCGACTCTACTGAGGCGGGCCTGACGGGTCAACGCCACGACGGCTTGACGCTTCAGCGCTAGGGAACTTAGACTGAGTCCAAGTTTAGACTTAGTCTAAGCTCCGCTCCGAATAACAAGCTCACCAAATTTTCTTCTACGAGGAGGAAACCCCCCATGTCTCTAAAAGGCTCTAAAACCGAAGGCAACCTGAAAGCCGCGTTTGCAGGCGAGTCTCAGGCTAACCGCCGCTATCTGTACTTCGCACAGAAGGCAGATGTGGAAGGCTACAACGATGTTTCTGCGGTGTTTCGTTCCACTGCGGAAGGTGAGACCGGCCACGCGCACGGCCATCTCGAATATCTCGAGGCAGTGGGCGACCCGGCTACGGGCAAACCCATCGGCAGCACTTCTTTGAATCTTCAGGCTGCCATCGCGGGTGAGACGCACGAGTATTCGGACATGTACCCGGGTATGGCCAAGACTGCCCGCGAAGAAAAGTTCGATGAAATCGCTGATTGGTTCGAAACCCTGGCCAAGGCCGAGCGCTCACACGCAAACCGCTTCCAGAAGGCGCTTGACTCATTGGGTTGAGTGTTGCGGATAGCTGTCAAGATGGAAGCCGGGCCTGCGCCCGGCTTCTTGTTCTGAACCAGGCAAAAATGAGCATTACTTTATGAACGATCGCACTGGCGAGCGTCGTGAGGGCAGTCTGGAAGCACCCACACGTCATCCGATCCCTTGGCAAGACGCCGGGTTTTACGACCAAGCCGCGCTCGACACTGAGCTCGAGCGGGTCTACGACATCTGCCATGGTTGCCGTCGCTGTGTAAGCCTGTGTAATGCTTTTCCGACGTTGTTCGACCTGGTGGACAACTCCAGCACCATGGAAGTGGACGGGGTCGCTAAGGCTGATT
>JANOXY010000721.1:0-2218 GCA_031418675.1 Pseudomonadota bacterium | reverse complement strand
CAGTACCGCCGCGTGCAGCATTCCTTCGCCGGCGATATAGCTGTCGACCACGCGCGTGAACATGCCCGGCGCCATCGATATGCGTGCATCCCACAGGAAGCCCGGGCGACCGGTGACGATGCGTTGCTGCGAACTAAATGGCAGCCACCGTTCATTGGTGCTCGACATGTTGAATGTGCCGACCATTTCGATCGCAAGCGCGGAGACAATGGGCTGGCCGTCCTGCAGCACCGCACGAAAGTAGCGTTGTACCGGTGCAGGCAGGTCCAGGAGTTCGCGCGAGTCAAAGCGCGCCGGTGACGCCGATCGAACCTCGCCGCCATTTCGGGCCGCTTCGAGACGGTGGTCCAATGTCAGGATGCTTGCCGCCCATCGTTTGGACCCATGAGCCCGGAGTCCGAACGCCGCGACCGCGAGCGAGCCCAGAGTCAGTCCGAGCCACGGCAACCACATCATGCGCGATCCTTGCAGTCGAACACCATGTTGTCAGACGAGCACGGCCTCAACCGGCCGGCGCAGCGAGTACGGCATTGCCGGCCCACGACCAAATCGCACGACCAGGTCAGGGCGCTGGTCATTCAATCCGAATGCCGCGGCGAACTGCTGCCGCACGGCCCGCACTTCGACCGGTTGATTCACGTGCGCATTGCGGATGCCGAGTGCCGTGGCCTGCAGCGCAAAGCGCTCATAGCAGCGGCCGACTTCGACCCAGTGCGCCCTGTCGGCGGACTGGGCGACGAATATCGCGATACCGGCAGAACTGCGAATCTGGCGCGCATACTTGTCGTTCTCGCCGGTTGGCCTGAACATTAATCCAAAGGTCAGTTCGCCCAGCCAGGTTGGTATGTTCGGGTTTCCCGTGGTGGCACTGTAGAGACCGTCGCGCCTAAGAGCTGCCTCGGCGCCATTGAAGCGAATCCAGTTCGTGAGTTCCCTGACGAACGCCGGGTCCGCCATCTGGGCCGTGTTGGCCTGGACGACGTAGTCAAGCACGCGCTCAACCGCAGGGCGCTCAGTGATCATTAGCATTCTCACACCGCTCGAAGTACCGGCGCGCTCGAGCATGCCGAGTTCCTCGATGCTGATGGGCTTCGAGTCGTAGTCACCCCTGGTGCACTGGCGTTCAGGAATTGCCTTGAACAAGGGAGAGGCCACGGCGGACGTAGGTTCTAGTGCCACGCGGATGGCGTCCCGTTGGGCGTCAAAACTTGCCTCCGCCTGGAGACCATGGGCCAAGGCCGCATGAACGAGGTTCTCGGTGGCGCATCCCAGCGATACAAAGAGGTGATGGTCGTCCGGGTCCACCGCAGGACAACGCCGTAGTGGGTCCGGCAGTATGGTGATCGTCTGGGGCTCGAGCGCGAACTTCCAGCACTGGGTGTTGTGACTGGAGGGCGCCAGCGTCGCGTTTCGGACGAGTTCCTGGTTGAGGGTCACCGCTACGTTGCTGACCACCGAGCGATTGCGTCGAATTTCCGCCGCGACAGCGTCGTAACCTTTCGGGTCAGTTCCTGGCGCGCACGCCGACAACAGCGACGTCCCGCCAATCGCGACAGGGGCCAAAGAAACGAACTTCCGACGAGAGATATTGACCACCTCTGTGACCACCTTGGACTCCGATCTGTACAGCGATGGGAAAAATCAGTTTCGATCGGCGCAGACGATGCCATTGCTGGTGCGCTAGCGGCGGCATTGATGAATGTAAGTCGGTCGCCCCGCTCGATCTGTGCGGCAACGCACCAAGCGAAAAAACTGTGGCTTGCCAGGAAACGTCCTGGTCAGGTGGAAATCCGCCATGCTGCCCCGTTGCTTGCCAATTGCGAATCGGCAGCAGCTCTGATGCGCACCCTTCAGTCTGATGCGCGCTCGGCAATGGTATTAGTCACAAAGGCCCCGTACCGAAACTTGTCACTGCACACGCCGTGCACACGACCGGCTGGAAAGCCGCGCCAGTGCTGGTCAGTCGTGCCGATCAATCATCGGTGCAGCACAAAATCGGTGCGAAAGCGAGTTCATGTGATCGATACGACGCATGGTTGCCTCGAGCACGGCTGAGGTGTGCGCTGCGGCGTGGCTAGGTATACTTCAGGCATGAGTCGGTTCGCCTTCCTGTTGCTGCTGAGTTGCCTTGTCTGGCAGGGCTTGCCAGGTTCGCGTGGCGCAGGTCCCGCGACCAGCGTGGAGCTGGCGCACAACGATTGGCACGCCAACGTCGATG
>JANOXY010000720.1:0-1886 GCA_031418675.1 Pseudomonadota bacterium | reverse complement strand
TGCAGCCAGGCCGCCGCCCCGCGACCTTTGAAGCCAACACGCCGCAGGTGGGTGAAATCACAAAGCCAAGGCGCGCCGGGGGCAATGCGGGTGCGCAGCTGCGCGCTGACCCGATAACCGTTTATTTCCTGCCAACGGCTGGTGAATGGGGCCAAGCGCTCAAAAAGTGGTCCGCGACAGGCGCTGGTGTCAGGGCTCGCGCTGCTCATAGTTGCTGGCGCATGTTCTCGGGGTCGTAGAAGGGCAGCGGCACAACTTCCGCGCTGAGCAGGCCGCCGCTGCCCGATAGTTTGATTTCAAAGCGCGCACCGACAGCCGCCATGTCAGGCGCTACATAAGCGAGGCCTATGACGCGGCCGACGGCTTCGGAATAGGCTACTGAGGTCACGCGACCGACTATCTCGTTATTGCGCAGGGTGAGATTGTTTTCCTGGGGCAGGGGTGAAGCAGTGGGCAAGCGAAAGCCGACCAGACGCCGGCTGAGGCCGCGCCGCATCAAAGCAGCGAGGGCGCGCTGGCCGATGAAAAAAGCCTTTTCATCGGCGACCGCCCATTCCATCGCAACTTCCTGCGGATAACTGAGGCCGTCGCTATCCTGGCTGACGATGATGTGGCCTTTTTCCAGCCGCAACAGTCGTTGTGCTTCGATGCCGACCGGCGCCACGCCGAGGGCCTCGCCAGCGGTCATCAAGGTCCGCCACAGCGCGTCGCCGTGGTGGGCGGGCACATGCACTTCCCAGCCCAGCTCGCCGACAAAACCGACCCGCATAAAACGCGCGGGCACGTCGCTGATGGTGCCTTCCCGGCATTGCGAGTAGCCGAAGCTCGCTGCCGACAAATCAAGGTCGTTGACCAGGGGCGTCAACAGTTCGCGCGCTGCCGGGCCGGCCACGTTAATCGCGCACCAGGCGCTGGTGACGTTGATGATGTCGACCGCCAGCTGCCATTGGGCCTGCCAGCGCAACATGTGGCGATAAACCACATCCACACCGGTGGTGGTGGCAGTCACGTAGAAAAAATCCTCGGCGTAGCGTGCCGCGATACCGTCGTCGCCAATGACACCAGCTTCGTCCGTCATCAAGACATAACGCAGGCGCCCGATGGGCTGCTTTTTGTAGCGGAAGGTGTAGATGCGTTCGATGAACTCGGCGGCATCAGGACCGCGGATCTCGATCTTGCCCAAGGTCGAAACATCGATGAGTCCGACGCGCTGATGCACGGCGGTGGCTTCGCGTGCGACCGCCGCGGCGACGCTTGCTGGCGCACCGTAACAGGCCGGTCGCTGCCAATTGCCGGCCGGCACCATGTGCGCACCATGGGCGAGGTGCCAGGCGTGCATGGGTGTACGGCGCAGTGGCTGACGATCGCGCCCGGCGAGATGGGCGATGGGTTCCGGCAGGATAGGCGGGCGCTGCGTGGTTAAACGCGCACCGGCCAGCTCGGCACCCTGCGCGCGCAGCGCGATGCGCAGGGTATTGGCCGCCGCATAGCGTCCCTGGGAGGGGCCCATGACCGCCGTTGAATAGCGCTTGACCAGGTTGATGTCGGCATAACCGGCGGCCACGGCGTCTTCGATATCTTTGACCTGCAGATCTTCGTCAATATCGACAAAGTCTCGCCCACGGGGATCGCTGGTGATGGGCCAGGCGTGCCCTTCGGCTGCGTCTATAACCGTGGCGGGTGGTGCTGCAGCACTGCGCAAGCCCAATACTTCGGCTGCTTGCCAGCCGGCATAGCGCCCATCAGCCAGTGCGTTGGCAAGTGTTGCCAGTCCACCCACTGCGCCGGCCAGCAGGGCGCAGGGATTGTGAGCTGGCGCGTGGGCGGCGAAGTGTGCACCTCTAGCATCCGCGACGAGGTCACCGCCAGCCTGCGTCACGAGCTGT
>JANOXY010000719.1:0-3344 GCA_031418675.1 Pseudomonadota bacterium | reverse complement strand
TATCACGAGGGCTGGTACTTCGTCTGGCTGCCGTTGTACGACGCCTCGCACGGCAAGGCGGCGCAGGTCGCAATGACGGGCATCCTGCAGAAATACTTCCCCGCCGGACGGCCTTGAGCCAACGACTTCTGCCTTGACTCTGACTCGACTGACCCCATGAACCAAAAACAAAACTTCCCGCGAAAAATGAAGCCATCCCCGAATCGGCCAAATCGGCTCACACAGAATATCGGGTGGGCAGTCTTGGCGATTGCGCTGCCGTTGGCCGGCTGCGGTGGCAGCAACAGCGACAGCGATTCGGCCCCGGCGATCACAGCCCAACCCGCGAGCATCACGGTAGCCGAACAGCAGTCCGCATCTTTCAACGTCACCGCCACGGGCACGGCGCCGCTGAGCTACCAGTGGCGGCGCAACGGCGCGCCGATCGCCGGTGCCACGTCGGCGACGCTGACGATGACCGCTGCGCTTGCAGCCGACCACGGTGCCCGCTACTCGGCCGTGGTGACCAACAGCGCCGGCTCGGTGACCAGCACTGACGCAGTGCTGACCGAAGAGCTGCCGATGTTCTTGTTGGCCGGGCAATCGAACATGGAAGGCAACGTCGATACGGCACTGTTTCAATCGCTGATGGCCGATCTGGCGAGCGCCGCGAACACAGACATCAACGCGCGTCTGGCAGAGCGCATTCGCTACTGGCACAAAGATACGAACAATGGCTATGCGGGCTATGGATACACGCCGCAGATGGCCTCGTTCGAGGCGTCGGAGTTGGTCCGGCTGAACGCAGCGGGGCTGGTGGGCGCCGATCTGACCACTCCCAACACCAAGGTACTCTGCTCATGGAACACAGCAGCCGTCTCGCCGCTGTTCGTCTCGTCGCTCGCAACCAAATGCGGCAACGCGTTTGGCCCCGAATTGGTTTTAGGTCAGGCCTTGAGCAAGGCCGGGTACTCGTCCACTTCGCTGATCAAGGTCGCCCACGGGGGAACGAATCTGTACGTCAACTGGCGCAGCCCGCTCTCGGGCGGCACGGTCGGCCCTTTGTATACGGAACTTCGCTCCCGCATCCAATCGCTGAAGTTGGCTCCGGCCAGCGTGAACCCGTCTTGCAAGACCCAAGGCTGCCGATGGTCTGCGTTTGTCTGGTTTCAGGGTGAGAACGACTCGTTCGACAGCGCCAACGGTTTGTCGTATGAACAAAACCTGAAGAACCTGATTGCTGACGTGCGCAGCGATGTCGGTTCGCCGACGTTGCCAGTGGTCATTGTGCAGACCGGAACGTGGGCGCAGTCCATGGCCTTCGGTAAAAACGTCGCCACGGCACAAAGTTCGGTCGTCAGTGCAGACAAATTTGCGAGGCTTGTCAACACATCCGACTTGAGCGGGTTTTATCACTACGACTCGGCGTCAAAACTGATCATCGGGGATCGCATCGCGCAGGCCGTGAAGGCGCTTCTGGCTGCCGCGCCTGCTCCGAATTAAGCGTCTCGCGGATGTTCGTTCAAGCGTCGATGCCATGGGTCGCTATGCAAAGCTATCCATAGCGGAAAGCGTCTCACCGACGCCCATCCGACGCACTGACGCGAGTGGCGGCGGATAACCGCGGCGGCGCTGCCACCAGCGAGCCCGCGACCAGCGCGCCGGAACAGATTGCGACGCAGCACGTGATCACCTACGGCCAAAGCCTCAGCCTCGGTGAGCGCTCGGTGAATGGCTACCCCAACGACTTGACGATTCCGGCCGGCGCCGACATCGGCCTGATGTTCGCGGGCGGCACGCGGCCCACCGATCTGTCAGCGCTGGTGCGGTTCGCCGAGAGCAATCGACCCGTCGACGGGAGCTTGTGGGGCATCGCGACCCCGGGCGAGACGCCGCTCTGTGGCGCGCTGCTCGCGTTGAAGGATCTGCCGGGCCAGCGCATCGGGTCGGCCGCAGGGCGCGGCGGCACATCGATCGTGGGGCTCGGCAAGGGCTCGGTGCCCTACGCGCGCCTGATCGGCCAGGTGAGGGCGGCGCGCACCCTCACGACCGGCTACAGCGTGCCGGCCGTGATCTGGATGCAGGGCGAGTCGGACGTGGGGAACACCGCTTACGCGGCCCAGCTCCAGCAACTGGTGCACGATCTTGATGTCGACATCCGCGCGGCCAGTGGCCAGGTGCAGCCCGTGCACTTCTTCGTGTGCCTCACCGCGGCACCCGGGATTGCGCAGGCGCAGCGCGACGTGGCGGCCAAGGTGCCGACCGTGCACATTGCGTGCGACAACAGCACGCTCGCGAAGTCGGACGGACTGCACCTCACCGCGACGGCGTCGCTCAGGCTGGCCAGGCGCTGGGCAGCGCCATCGCCCAGATACTTCACTAGCGCGACACCGGCCTCACGGCGTGCGGTCAGGCGCGGCAGCACGCGGCCGACTCACTCGGCCATGCGAGCGGCGACACGGTCCTGTGCGAGTTTTAGCGCCGCCTGCGCGACCCACTGCGCCGTGGCACTGAAGTACCACGACGGCCGCATCGGCGCGCCGCGTGTCGTGGCGAAGGGGCCGACCTGCTCGCAATGGGATCCGCGATACGGCCACCGAGGCCAAGGTGCCGGTGCTGCAAGCCCCGGCGCTGGCCCGCGCCCTCTACGCTCACGCCGCTGCTGCCCGAAGAGCTTCTGGCGCAACAGCATCTGTTCCCCGAAGGCCGGCTCGACCAGGACTTGCAACAAGTCGACCTGCGCGGGCGCAATTCCTGGCGCAGGCTGATGGATGAAGTGCCGTCCGTCGAGTTGCTCGAAGTGCAACTGGTCAACGCCATCGCCACGTTTCTGATCAATGCGCGGCTGAAGGCGCTGATGCTGCGCACGCACACCAACATGGCCAAGGCCGCGCTCAACATGATGACGCGCACCGCCGCGGTGGAACACCACGGCGATGGAATTCACATCAACAGCGTCGACACCGGCTGGGTCACCGACGAGGACTCCGCCGACATCGCCGCGCGCCAGACCGCCGAGCATCGCTTTCACCCGCCACTCGGCATCATCGACGGCGCGGCCCGCAGCTTCGACCCCATCATCAACGGCATCAACACCGGCGAGCGTGTGTGGAGGCAGTTCTTGAAGGACTGCCGAACGACGTCCTGGTAGCCCCCGGCTTCCTCGCACCGGTGCCCCGGAATGGCACTGTGCGCGCATGACAATGCCTCAGCAGCCCGACCCCTCTGAGGAGACCCGAATGACGCTTGCCGACCGCCTGCACGCTTGCCACAGCTCCGTCGTCCACGACGTGATGAAGGACCTGGGTCTGCCGCTGCGCGTGCTGCCGCGCAGCATCAATGGGCTGGAGCCGACGATGCGGGCC
>JANOXY010000718.1:0-2760 GCA_031418675.1 Pseudomonadota bacterium | reverse complement strand
GCCGAGCTCGCGGGCCGTGATGATGCCCAGCGCCAGCCACCGGGGGTCGGGGTGCAGTTGCAGCAGCGGTTTGCCTGGATCATTCCAACCCAGCTTGCGCACCGCCATTTCGTAAAGCTCGGTGCCGAAGACACGATTCTGCGGCAGTATGTACAAGGTGATGGCAATGGCGGCATAAGCGCCGACGTCATCGCGCAGCGTGCACATCGAGCGCTCAAGCGGATCGTAATAGAACGCGAACCAGTCCAGATTGCCCTTGCGGTCCCGCCCCAGGTAGTGCTTGCGGGCATATTCAATCCAACGCTCGAACACCCACTGGGTGCCGCCCTGATACAGCCCGTCGTAGAGCTGCAGGCCGAGACCGGCGCCGCTCACACAAAAGGGCCAGATCTTGGTGTTCTCGCAATGCACGCCCTGGGGACGTTCGGCCCACTGATCGTGCATGAAGCCGACAATGCGATGGTGGTCCCAATCGAATAGTCGCTCCTGGTAGCCAGCCATCTTGAACGGCTGTGCCCATTTTTCATCGCCCGCTACATAGCGATAAAAACACAGCAGCAGATTGAAGAAGCCCCGGAAAAAATTGTTGCCGTCGGAGCCGATGGGATCGGGTTGCAGACCCCAGGGTTTGACACCGTTCGCAGTCCAGCCCGGCGCGTCGTAGCGACCCCGCAAGTGTTCAGGAATCACCGCTAACCATTCTGGCGGATAGTTCTTCTGATTAGGATCGTGACCGATCATGGTGAGCCAATCGATGGCAGCCCAGAAGCTGGTATGGCGGCTCACGAGCTCGTCCGCAATACGCGTATAGGCTTCACGCCAAGCCGGCGTGATGTCGCACATCACGGGCAGGACATAACCGGTTTCGTGTAAATCGAAGCGACCCAGGCTGCACATAGGCGGTGTACTGTAGCGGTCCCACCAGGGGTGGGGTTCGCCGTTCACACTCCAGTCGTCGGAGGTGGTGGGCTTGTCCCAGATAAAGCGCAACCAGCCGCGGCCACGCTCGTCCAGGCGCGGGAATGCATTCGCTCTCATCGGTATTGCCTCACCCTGGACATCAAGCTCGACTCACCACATCGGGATCCGTTCGCCGGCGCTGCCGCGGGTCATGGCCATCTTCCCATGCTGTTGGTGGGCCATGCGCCAAGCAGGGTCGAGCGCAGCGACGGCTGGCTCGCGCACAATCTGTGTAGCGACTTTGCTGTCGAGGTTCGGAGCGAGATAGGCATCCGGCAGCGGCACTGCGAGAGGCGTCTGCCTGCCAAACGGCAGCACAAAACGGGTCAGGCCGTAAAACCACAGCACGAAAACCGCATTGCCATGATAGGTCGCAGAGCGCTCCAGCAGCGCGTGAACGATTCTGCCGACCGCACGGGGTGATAACAGCGTCCTGATACCTAAGCCGGCAGTGTCAAAGCACAAGCTCAGGGTCGCTACGCCCGCCGCGCCCGCTGCGCCCGCGCGCGCGCTTACGGCACGTGAAGTAAAAGCGTAGTGATGACAGACATCATCTGCGCTGCTGATCTGAATCGTCACATCCCGTGTGAGTTGACTGCGGAAGCGTTCACTGCAGCGACACGCGAGTCGCAGACCCAAGCCAAGAAAGGTCAGCGACAGCGCAAATAAACGTCGGTTGAACCAAGCACCGGGATCGATCGAACGCATTCTTTCTTGCCTCGTAATACCGGCGCAGTTGCAGCTGGCGGACCTAGCGAGAATGCCGGCTCGGCGGCGCTTGAGTATGGGTACAAAGCGGGTTCGTACAAGCCAGCCGGCTGCTGACGTGCAGATGATTAGGAGCAATATTCGCGGCGAAAGCCGCGGGGCGCGCAAACTCTGCGTCGCGCGCGCCAGAGTCCTTGCCCTGGGATCGGCAGGCGTAGCGCGGATTCAGAAGCGGATGGGGAGGACAACCACCCTATCCGTCGAAATCGATCTGAAATCGCGCCCCGTTGTCGTTCACTGTCCTTGAATTGGGACGCTGCCCGCAGGACCGAACGCTGTGGATCGGGGGCACCTCCCCCCGGCATTTCTCGGGACCCTCACGCCAGCGTTTTGCCTGGGTTGTTTTCTACACACAAATGTCGAGCGTTTAGACCCCCGGACGCAAGCGGCACGCTGCCTGAGTTGTCAGGCCATCCTCGCGTCCGCGCTTAGGAAGGGGTGCAGTAGCGTCAACCTGAGTCCAAGAGGCTCGGCAATTCTGGTTGCGGCGGCGCGCGGGCGAACGGTCTGAAGGCGGGCGTCGCGGCCTTGGCGCGTCGGTGAGGAGGGTCAAGGATCTTTCTTATCAGCGCTGGATGTTCGATGTTCGCGAGTACCTTGACCGCACCACCGCACTGGTCGCAGGTCTTCGATCTTGAACGCGCGCTTCAACCGTTGCGCCCATGTCATCGAGACGTGGCGCGCAGGCACGGGCTCATCGGTGGTCTGTACCTTACGTCGGCCACGTCGGGCCGGGGTGATCTGCTCACGCAGTCGATGATTCGGCGCGAACAGCCCGTGACAAATTCACCTGGAGTGAATTTGGACGCACAAGGTGCGCCCGCAGAGGGCGCGCCATGGATGGCGCGCATCAAAGCGCGTGAGCTTGACGCGCGGCGTCGGCACCAGGGCGCCCAAGCGGGCCATAAAATACTCCGGGCATCCTGCCCTTCGCCCTGCGGGCCAGCCAGCGGCTGTTCAAAACTGCTCCACGCGATTTTCTCGGGCGGCTCGAATACGACATCCGTCGTGCCATCCCGGTACGGCGTCTTC
>JANOXY010000717.1:0-15566 GCA_031418675.1 Pseudomonadota bacterium | reverse complement strand
CACCTTGCCATGCACCACCATCGGCCCGCCAGTCAGGCGCAACACACCACCGGATTCTTCGATGAGATGGTCCCAGCGCAATTCGCCCGTACGTGCATCGAGTGCGAGCAGATGATTGTCGAGGGTGGGCACGAACAGGGTAGTGCCATAGATCGCGAGACTGCGTGGCTGCGTCGTCGGCGGGCCAGCCGGTGTTACTGCGGCTGCGACCCGCACAAATTTCCACAACACATCACCGGTGCTGGCATCGATGGCCTGCACCGTGCCGAAGCTGTTCACAAACATCACGCCGTCATGAACCAGGGGCGTGATCTGATTGGTGCCCGCCGGCAAGGACAAACTCCAGGCCAGCTGCAGGCGGTCGGCATTGGTGCCGTTGATCTGAGTCAACGGGCTGTAACCAAAACCATCATCGCTGCGCCGCCAGTTCAGCCAATCCGCCGCAGGCGGCTGTCGCAGCATCGCCTCAGTAACCGGTGACATGGCGTTCAACAGTGCTGCATGCTGTTTTTTTACCGCGTGAAACGCTTGGTCCTCGTTGCGCGATGGATCACCCGCCCCGCCCGATGCCGAACCACCCTCACTGCTTGCCGGAACACTGGCCACAACCGGCGCGGAACTCGCGGGCAGGGCCGCGAGTTGATTGTGGGCGAGGATCAGATCGGTGAGTGCGGCGTAGGTAGCGCCATCGAGCCCGCCGGGTTTGGATGGCGGCATGGTGGCCGCGATCAAATCGCGCAGGCTCGCCGCGCTTTTGTTCCGCCACTTCTTGGTGAACGCCGGGCCCGACAAGGGTGGACCGAAGGTGCCACCGAGACTGGCACCATGGCAGGCCGCACAATGGCTGGCGTAGGCGGCTTGGCCAGTACCAGCGGTGAGGGCTTCTGCCGCCATCACACTGCTGGCCCCCAACAGCAGTGACGTGCTGACAGCCGTTAGCGTCGCCCATCGTCGCAAGTCGCGCCGTTTTTTTTGCCCCCAGCTCATTGCGCGCAACCCTTGGCGGCTACTCACGCGACCAGCCGTACGGGTAGCTTGGAGAAACCGGACACGTGGGTATTGCCGATACGATGAGCTTGACCGGCGATTTCCAGGCGCGGCAAAACCGGCAACAAGGCCGTGAGCGATGCACGCAGCTCGGCACGCGCGAGATTGGTGCCTATGCAAAAATGAGCGCCGTAGCCAAAGGCGATGTGGTCGTTGGGTGTGCGCGCAATGTCGAACTTGTAGGGGTCCTTAAAGACCGCTTCGTCACGATTGGCTGACGGATAGAACACGCACACCGTGTCCCCCGCTGTGATGCGCGTGCCGCTCAGTACGAAGTCTTCGCTACAAGTGCGCAGGAAACACACCACCGGTGAGGTCCAGCGCAAAATCTCGTCCGCCGCAGTGCCGATGAGCGAGGGATCGGCACATAGCCGGTCCCGTTGCTCGGGATGTTCAAGCAGCGCCACCAAACCGCCAACGGTAGCGTTGCGGGTGGTGTCATTGCCGGCCGCAATCAGCACAAACAGATAACCGATCAGCTGCTGATCGTTCATCGGCTTGCCCTGCACCCGGGCCGTGACCAGACGGTTGATGAAGTCGGAACGTCCGCCGCCGGGCTGACGATGTTCATGGATGAGGTTTTCGAGATACTCGCGGAACTCGTTGGCCTGGCGCTCTGCGGTCTGCACGGTGGTTTCGCCCGGCAGCATATATTCGGGCTCCACCTCACCGATGACTGCGCTCGACCAGATCAGGATCTGGCGCCAGTCGTCCGGTGCCAACCCCATGATTTCGCCGGTTGCCGCCAGCGGCAGCTTGGCCGCCAGCTCACGCACAAAATCCACCGTACCGCGGGTCGCCAGACTCGTCATGAGTTCATCGGTGAACTGGCGGGCGAGGGTGTCGAAGTGGGCGGCCATGCTACGCATGCAGCCCTGGGTGAAAGCACCACTGGAAGCTTTGCGCACCTGGCGATGGCGCGGGTCGTCCATGAACACCAGATCCGGCGGCTCGTTGGGATCCCAACCACGGGCCTGACCAAAGGCATCGATGCCACCGCGCCCCAATTCCACTTCGTGCTTCAAGGTCAGACGCAGGCGCGGCCCGCCATTGATAAACACGCGCGGATGCCCCGAGACGGTCATCACGTCAGCGTGACGGGTAATGGCCCAGAACGGATCGACATCGTCCCGTTCGTACCAATGGATTGGAGCCTCCTTGCGTAACAGGTCCCAGGCCTCCCATGGGAAACCACGCTCGGCGTAAAGGCTGGGGGTATGAATATCGATGGTGTTCAGGCTCAGGGCCACGGCGCAGATCCTCCCGTCGTCAGGTTTGGTGTTCGAAGGCCGGCTGCGGCGTTCTGGATGAGCCGCGAGCCCCACCTTCGGGAGATTACAAGTGGCGCGAAGATGAGCTTAAGCCTGGGCTTCGGCCATCCCCTAAAGTGGTGGGCGGTACCCTTGGGCCCTCAGATCAGTGGCCATCGGTGGTGGTATCGGTGGTAGATGTTTACCGACATTGCCCAATAGGGCGTTTAAAAAGAGCTGCTGTGCGATTTTTTCGAATGGGCACTCATACGGTGCTAAACCCTAGAATCGATCGCTGATTTTTAAGGTAATTCCCGATCGGGAGCTCCTAAAATCCAGATACACGAAACTCCTGAGCTGAAGTAATGAAATTACCGTACGGGACTAATATTAGAATAGAGCGAAAACTGGTTAGATAAAGGCGGGTACCCACTTCAATAACCCACCGTTGGCAATAAATAGAGGCACGGTCGAGTCTGCCGCGACGATTTCACGGCTCTGATCAATTATTCGTCTCCCGCCTGAATACCGGCGGACCATCGTTGTGCACCCCTCCTCCCCTACGGGCTTCCCGTCCTGTTTGAGCCCGACTTCGCCAACTCGTGCACGCGCTTTCCGTTTGCGGTGGTGAGGCCCTGTCCACGTCGAGTTTGGACTCCACGGGCCTTGCCAAGGGCCGCGACAAAATCAGGGTCTGAGTGGCCTGCGGGATATTCGCGAGCTGTTTCACAGGCAGGGCGAAATGTTGGTGCCCGACGCTGGCTGCCATGCTCGGGACGCGCTAGTGTTTCTTGGCCCTGCCGAGACCACGCCGGTCCTGGCTTTGCTCGCCACTGTTCAAGCTGCCACTCGAAACGAGGAATCAGGATGAAAACCAATGCCGTGGATCGCGTCGTGCTGCCACTGCTCGGCTTGCTGCTGCTCACCATGGCTCAGGCCACGGCCTTTGCCGCCGAGCACCCGCTCGACCCACTTGAAGACACTGAAATTCTGCAAGCGGCGCAATTGCTGCTAGATGGTGGCGCGGCCCAGCCGGGCGCCGTGTTTCAAAGCATCGAACTGCGGGAACCCACCAAGGCCGAGGTGCTGGCCTTCACCGCCGGCGATCCCTTGACGCGGCGGGCCACGGTCTTCTACCGCCAGAACAAACGCAGCTACAAAAGCGAGATCAATCTCACCGCTGGCAGCTACAGCCCGCCCCAGCTCGTAACGCGCAACGACGGGCAGCTTGGCCTGACGATTACGGAAGTGAGCGATTTCACCTTCCTGTTTAGCGACAACCGGGTGTTGCAGGCGCTGGCGGCCCGTGGCTTCGAATCGGACGACGAGCTGGCCCACGTTTTTGTGACGCCACTAACGCCCGGTGTCCTGCGTTTGCCTGAAGAACAGCGGCGTATTGTCAAAGCGCAGCTTTATTACACCGCCGGCGCCGCCACCAATCTATACGCCCGACCGATCGAAGGTTTGATGGTGATCGCCGATCTCGATGACCGCCAGGTGGTGGACGTGCGTGATACCGGCGTGGTGCCCGTGCCAACCGCCATGCACGAGTTTGACGAGGCCAGCGTTGAAGCCAGCTATGGACTGCGGCCACCACTGAAGCCCATCAAGATCAGCCAACCGGACGGCGTCAACTTCAGTTTCGACGGCAACTTCTTGAGCTGGCAGAAATGGCGTATGCACGTGCGCTTCGAGCGTCGCGCCGGACCGGTGGTGTCGCTGGTGACCTATGACGATCACTCGGTGCTTTACCAGGGCGCGCTGGCCGAAATCTTTGTGCCTTATCAGGATCCCGACGCCAATTGGGCCTATCGCACCTATATGGACGCCGGGGAGTTTGGTTTTGGGCTGTTGACCTCGCCCTTGAAGCTGGGTCTCGACGTTCCGGAAAATGCCGTGTTACGGGACGCCCTGGTGGCGGCGGCGATCCCGGATCCGACTGTGCCCGTTGTACCCCTGCCCTTGAGCGGGGTGGTCGGGGTATTCGAGCGCGTGACCGGTAATCCGCTGTGGCGACATTTTGAGTTGTTCTCCGGTGGTACCTACGAAGGCCGCGCCGAAGTGGAGCTGGTGGTGCGCTCGATCGCCCAGGTTGGCAACTACGATTACGCCATCGACTGGATCTTCACCGAGCGCGGTGCGCTGCGTGTCGAAGTGGGACTCACCGGCATCGACGCACCCAAAGCGGTGCGCACAACCGCCCTCGGCCATGGCAACAATGCCGATACACGCTATGGTGCGCTGGTGGCGCCAAACCTCGTAGCACCCAACCACAGCCATCATTTTAACTTCCGCCTTGATCTTGATGTTGATGGTCCGCACAACAGCTTTGCAGTTGGCGAACTCACGCTCAAAGAAACCGGCCACGGCAATCCACGCAAAGGGGTGTGGGTTGTCGAAGAAAAAACCGTAGCGCGGGAAGCCCAAGGCACGCTCGATGCCAGTGAGGCCGGCCTGTGGCGTATGTTTAATCCGCAGCACAAAAACGCGCAGGGCTATCCACGCAGCTACGTGATCGAATCCGAGGGCAATGTCGAACCGCTGATGAAACGCCAGGACTACCGTCGCGCACGTTTCATCGAACACAATCTGTGGCTGACCGCCTATCACCCGGACGAACGTTATGCGGCCGGTGATACACCCAATCAGAACCCGGGTGAACCGGGTTTGCCGCAGTACATCGCCAACAACCAGAACCTTGTCAATCGCGATCTGGTGGCATGGGTAACGCTAGGTTTTCATCACGTGACGGCGGCCGAGGATTGGCCGGTATTAAACCGCGAACACACCAGTCTGGAATTGCTGCCGGCGAATTTCTTCGACCGCAATCCGGCTTTGGATGTGCGTCGCGCGCCGTTTGAGGTGCCGGCGGCGCCTTGAGATTAAGGGTAGGTTCGTGCGGTGTCCCACGAGGAACATTCACATTGGCGCGCATTGGGTCTGTGCGGATTTATCCGCACGGGCGATCGCCGGCGCCCGGGCGCTACCTTGGGGGTTGAATGTGCGAATGAATTCGCACCTACAGGTTGTGACGAGGATTAGTTTGGGTAATCAGGGGGCACCACACTAGCCGTCACCTCGTCCCGCGGCGGCTCCAATCTCACGAGTAACGCGCCGCCTTGGATGGTATCGCCGACCGCGACACCGATGCTTGCGATCACACCAGCGCGTGGTGCGCATAGCGTATGCACCAGCTTCATCGCCTCCAGTACGACCACCGGCATGCCGGCGGTGACCGTTTGTCCAACTTCAACCAACAGTGCCGTGACGATGCCCGGCAGTTGCGCCAGGACCGCATCCTGCCCTGCTCCCCCGGTCGCGGTGACCGTTCGCGCGCGCAGCGCCGAGCGCACCTGGTAACTCGACCACTGCCCCTCACACCACAACAGAACGTCGTCGCCGTCACGGCGAAAGTCGAAACATCGCGCAGCGCTGTACACCCTGCCTGGTTCGCCACATAGGTAACTGAAACAGCGTCCGTCGCTTTGATATTCAACTCGCTGCGCATCCATGCAAGTGAGCACGATGTCGCAGGCGCCGTCGCTATCGGCGACCTGCAAGCTGAAACTCGCCAGGCGTCCGGCCGGCGCGGTCAAGCGCCAGCTGTTTGCGGCATCAAGCGGGCGCTCGGAATGAAACCGCGCTGCTTCGGCAAAATACCAGGCTGCGGCAGCGGCGCCGTTGCGCTCGTCCACGCGTTCGGTTGTTGGCCGCCAGCCGTGGGGGAATGCATTGTTGAGAAATCCGGTGGTCAGCACCTCGCCAAAAGCCGGCAGGTCGAGTATGGCAGCGAGCCAGGCCTGGTTGGTCTGCACACCTTCAATACGCAATTCCCGCAGCCCCAGACGCAAACGGTCCAAGGCTGCGGCGCGCGTGCTGCCCACGGCGATGAGTTTGGCCAGCATGGAATCGTAGTGCGGTGTGATCTCGCTGCTTGCATCGATACCGCTATCAACGCGCACACCTGCCTGCTGCGGTTCGGCGTAAGCAAGCACGGGACCAAAAGAACCCTGGTAATCCTTGTCCGGCACTTCGGCATTGATGCGGGCTTCCAATGCCCACCCGTGACGACGGATGTTTTCCTGCGTGAAAGCCAAGGGCTGACCCACCGCACTTACGATCTGGCACTCGACCAGATCGATGCCGGTGGTCAATTCGGTGACCGGATGTTCCACCTGCAAGCGCGTATTCATTTCGAGGAAATAAGGCTCGTCACCCTGGGCCGCGTCGAGCACAAATTCGACCGTGCCAGCGGAGTCGTAGCCAATGGCACGACTCAAAGCCAGGGCCGCGCTGTAGAGCTTGTTGCGCACCGTATCGGACAGATGATTAGCCGGCGCTTCTTCAATTACTTTCTGATAATTGCGCTGGATCGAACACTCCCGTTCGAACAGATGCACCAGGCCGCCATGTTTGTCGCCGAGGATCTGCACTTCCAGATGGCGCGGCCGTGCCAGGCACAACTCCAGCAGCACACGATCGTCACCAAAGGCCGCGCGTGCCTCGGCGCGCGCGGTCGCAAGTTGCATCGCAAATTCGTCTTGGCCATCTACCCGCCGCAGGCCCTTACCCCCACCGCCGGCGCTGGCCTTGATCAGCAAGGGATAACCGAGCCGCTCGGCCTCGGCACACAAACGCGCGTCGCTTTGGTCGTCGCCGTCGTAACCCGGCACACAGGCCACCCCGGCCGCCCGTGCCAGCCGTTTGCTTTCGATTTTTGATCCCATGCGCGCGATAGCTTCGCGATGGGGCCCGATAAAAACGATGCCCGCCTCGTTGCAGGCGTCGATCAATTCGAGCTTCTCCGACAGAAAACCATAGCCGGGATGAATGGCCTCGGCAGCGCAGGCAATGGCCGCCTGCACGATAGCCCGCGCATCGAGATAAGACTCAAGCGCGGGTGCCGGGCCGATGCGTACGGTGCTATCGGCTTCGCGCACGTGGCGCGCATTGGCATCGGCATCGGAATACACCGCGATGCTGTGGATGCCCATTTTGCGACAGCAACGTATGACGCGGCAGGCGATCTCGCCGCGATTGGCGATAAGCAGACGGCTGAACATGGCTGTTACATCCGATAGACCGGGCTCATGCCCTCAAAACGTGGTGTGCTGGCGTCGGCCAGTTCGAGACAGACAGCCAGCACATCGCGGGTCTGGCCTGGTTCAATGAGCCCGTCGTCCCACAAGCGCGCGGTGGCGTAATAGGGATCACTCTGGGTATCGAACTGCGCGCGGGTCTGGGCTTCGAGTTGTGCCAGCGCGGCCTCGTCGGCATTGCCTTTTAAAGACGCGCGACGCAAATCAAGCAGCACGGTGCTGGCGACATCGGCGCTCATGGTCGCGATGCGACTATTGGGCCAGGCGAACAGGAAGCGCGGTGCAAAACCACGCCCACTCATGCCGTAGTTACCCGCGCCATAGCTGCCACCGATCATGATGGTAAAACGCGGTACCCGCGCGGTGGCCATGGCATACACCAGTTTGGCCGAGTGTTTGGCTATGCCGCCGCGCTCGGCCTCCGTGCCGACCATGAAACCGGTGATGTTCTGCAGGAACAACAAGGGAATACGCCGCTGGTTACACAGTTCGATAAAATGCGCACCCTTCAGCGAGGACTCCGAAAACAGCACACCGTTATTGGCCAGGATGCCAACGGGATAGCCCTGGATATGGGCAAAGCTGCACACCAGGGTCGCGCCATACTCCGGCTTGAACTCCTGCATCTCACTGTCATCCACCAGGCGTGCGATCACTTCACGCACGTCATAGGGCCGTTTGAGATCAGTGCCGACAATGCCACCGATTTCCGCCGCGTCGTATTTCGGCGCACGCACCGGCTGGCGCGTAGCATGACTTGCACGCGGCCAATTCAGATGAGCGACGATGTCACGCAGCTTGGCCAGGGCCTCATGTTCGTTCATGGCCAGATAATCCGTCACGCCGGACACCCGCGCATGCATGGCGGCACCACCCAGCGTTTCACCATCCACCACTTCGGCGATCGCCGCTTTGACGATGGGCGGTCCACCGAGGTGGATACGCCCGGTACCATCGACCATCACCGATTCGTCCGACAGGGCCGGGATATACGCGCCGCCCGCGGTGCAGCCGCCAAAGACCGCGGAGAGCTGCGGCAAACCATCGGCACTCATGCGACATTGATGAAAGAAGGTGGTGCCAAAATGGCCAAAATCGGGAAACACGCGATCCTGCTCGGGCAGAAATGCACCACCACAATCGACCAGATACAGACAGGGCAGGCGGTTTTCCCAGGCGATTTCCTGGGCGCGCACATGCTTGCGCACGGTCTCGGCAAAAAAGCTGCCGCCCTTCACCGTCGCGTCGTTGGCGATCAGCATGCAGGGCACACCACTGACACGACCGATGCCGGTTACAACGCCGGCCGCCGGCACTTCGTTGCCGTACAGCTGCCACGCTGCCAGCGCCGACAATTCGAGAAACGGACTGCCAGCGTCGAGCAACAGATCGATACGATCACGCACCGGTAACTTACCGCGTTCGAGATGGCGCGCGCGCAATTTATCGCCACCACCGGCCATGGCCCAATCCATACGCTCACGCAGTTGCGCGAGCAGGTTCGCATAGGACTCGGCATTGGCTATGAAGGTCGGCGAATGAGGGTCGATGCGGCTGATCATGCTGGTGGCAAACAGGTTGATTGACACGGGGGGGAATGCGCCCGGACACTGCCTAAGGTTTTAATGAATTGCAAGCTTCGGAGTTTTTCATGAGCGCTGATCTGAGCAACGCCGCCTGGCCTTATTTCACAGCTGAACACGAGATGCTGCGCACCACTTTACGTCGCTTTATTGCCGAGCGCGTCCTGCCCCAGGCCGATACCTGGGAAGAAACCGGCATGGTGCCGCGCGAGATCCTGCGCGAAATGGGATCACTGGGCCTCCTGGGCATTCGTTACGCCGCGCAGTACGGCGGCAGCGAAATGGACACCCTCGCCACTGCGCTGCTGGCCGAAGAACTCGGACGCTCGTCCTATGGCGGTTTTGCCGTCACGGTGTTGGTCCACACCGACATGGCGAGCCCCCATCTGCACAATGCCGGCAGCAAAGAACAGCTCGAACGTTATATGCCGGACATTATCGCCGGCAAACGCATCGCCGCCGTCGCCATGACCGAAGCCGATGCCGGCTCGGACCTGGCCAGCATGCGCACCACTGCGCGACGCGAGGGCCAGGAATGGGTATTAAACGGCGCCAAGATGTTCATCACCAACGGTGTGCACGGCGATATCTATTTTGTTGCCGCTAAAACCGGTGCGCCGGGACGCAATCGCGACGTGTCGATGTTCATCGTTGAAAAAGGCACCCCTGGTTTCACGGTGGCGCGACCTCTGAAAAAACACGGCTGGTTATCCAGCGACACCGCCGAACTGCACTTCGATGATTGCCACATTCCCGCCGCCAATCTGCTCGGCGAAAAAAATCGCGGCTTTTATGCGCTGATGAACAACCTGCAGAACGAACGCATCGTACTCGGCGCGCAGTCCATGGGCGAAGCGGCGCGCGCTATCGAACTGGCGCTGGAATGGGTTACACAACGGCAGGCCTTCGGTGCGCCGCTGTGGGAAAAACAAACCATCCGCCAGCGCCTCGCCATGCGCAGTGCCCAGGTCGAGGCCTGTCGCGCCTTGATATTCAACACCGCGTGGCGCGATGCTCAAGGGCAACAGGTCACTAAAGAAGTGTCGATGATCAAAGCCCTGGCCGGCACCCTGGTCAACGAAGTGATGTACGACTGTCTGCAATTCCACGGGGGCATGGGTTACATCCGCGAATCGGCAATCGAACGCATGACCCGCGACGCACGGGTGCAATCCATTGGTGGTGGCGCCACGGAAGTCATGCTGGAAGAGGTTGCCAAGCGCATGGTGCCAAAGTGAGACGGGAAAAAGACCGTTGCCATCAAGCGCGGTCGCTGTCGACCAGCTCGACGGCGCAATAAGGTGAGTTGCTCGGTGATGTGGACACCCGCCGCGCCGAGCACCAGCACGCAGAAGCAGCCGATCACACCTCGTGTTTTGGGTCGCGGTCGCCCAGCGGCAGCGTGGATTTCCACCCATGGTCGCCGACACTGATCCCTTTCAGGGTGTCAGGCGACTAGAGTTCGAGATCACGGTGGGGGCGACACCTTTTCAGCAGCGACTTAAGCACCTCACGCGCCACGGTGCGATAGCACCGATCAGGGTCCGAGTTCAGCCGGTGCCGCGGCACCAGGCAGGCAGATGCCCTTACAATTCAGCGTTCGCCTTGCAGCCCTACAATTCCTGGGACGTGCGAGCCCAGGCAGGCGTGTCCCGTTGGGTGCCATCGGGGTTTGAAGCGATCGCCGTAAAGTGACGGTACCCGCTCAAACGGAATGCATGCACCACGGCCCAGGCCTGTTAGGGTGCAAACAAACCGTGCGCCATTGCGCGCTCAAAAGCGGGAATGAGCGGCCATTCGCTGCGCTTGCGCCAAAGGGACAATCAGGTTTTTCATTGCATTGAGTCAGGAACAATCGGCTATTCCTGTTAATCTCCCTAAGCCACAATTGGCGTCAGTAACACCCCCAAGCATCGATTTAATAGCCGGACTTGCCATGGCCGCCCACTCGGACCTGTCAGATTATTCAGCGCGCTTAAGCGCGATGTTGAAGATCGTCCTGGCGCCCGATCGCGGGTTTTTCTGGCAGGCCGTCATCTTCAGTATCGCCATCAGCGTGCTCACCCTGGCTGTGCCCTTGTCGGTACAGATCCTCATCAGCACCGTTGCCAACACCGCAACGCTGCGGCCAGTGGTGGTGCTGGGTTTGGTGCTGTTCGGATTGCTCGCGCTTTATGGCCTGCTGGTCGGGGTGCAGGCCAACTTGATGGATGTCTTCGAACGCAGGCTGTTTGCGCGGGTCACCAAGGACATTGCTCTGCGCAGCATTCACGCGCGCTACGCGGACACCGAGGATCTGAACCGTGAAGAACTCGCCAATCGTTTTTTTGAAATCATTACAATTCAGCGCAACGTGCCGACCCTGGTGGTCAACGGCTCAGCGATCGCGCTGCAGGCAATCGTTGGTTTTTCGGTGGTGTCGGCATACCACCCGATGTTCGTGGTGTTCAACTGCGTCGTATTGCTGCTCATCTATCTGATCTGGAAAATCTGGGCGGGCCCGTCCATCTACAGCAAGCTCGTGTCGTCCAAGGCCAAATTTAGTGTTGCCAGCTGGCTGGAAGAAATCGGGCGGGCCAATGCGTTTTTTAAATCGGGGCGCGCCGTGCGATTCGCGCTAGCGACGACCGAACAGCGCATCGCCGACTACGTGACGGCCCACCGCCGTCACTTTCGCTTCAAGTTTGCCCAACAGATTTGTTTTCTGGCGCTCTATGCCACCGCCAGCGCGGCGCTGCTCAGCGTCGGCGGGTGGCTGGTGATCAGCAATGAATTGACTCTGGGTCAACTGGTCGCGGCCGAACTGATTTTATCGGCGGTGTTTATCTCACTCGCGCGGTTACCCAGCTTGCTTGAGGAGCTTTTTGAAACCTGCGCAGCTTTGTACAAACTGGGCGATTTTTTCGATCTCCCGCTTGAATCCCCCATCGCCGGAGAAGCGCTGCCCAGCGGCTCACTAGCCCTGCGCTTTGAAGGTGCCCTCACCAGCCATCGTACCCGGCAGTTTCGCCTTGACCTCGAATTTCCGGCTGGCGCAAAAATCATGGCGGTCGCCAGTTCCTTCAGTCTCCAGAAAGGCATTCTGGATCTCGCTCTGCGTCATGTTGAACCACAACGTGGAGCGGTACTTTTGGGCGATCACAACATCGCAGACATGAACCTGCACGATCTGCGCGACGGCATTGTTCTGATCGACAATTCCGGTGTGCTGGAACGCACTATCGAGGAGAACCTCAGCCTTGGTGATCCTGCCATCACTCGTGCCGCCATGCGCACCATGCTCGAAGTGGTCAATCTGGAAACCGCTGTCAACAACCTCCCGGACGGCATCGAAACACCGCTGGGGGCATTTGGTTATCCCTTGTCGCGTTCAGAAACAATTCGTCTGAAGATTGCCGCGGCATTGCTGGCTCGTCCCCAGGTGCTGATAGTGACTCAGGTATTTGACTCTCTCACCCATCACCACCGGCGCACCGTCGTTGATTACATCGTGCAACAGGCCACACTGACCTTCATCAACTTCAGCAATCGGCACGATATCGCTGCTTACGGTGAATACCTGTTCATCGCACCCGACAAGCACCACCGTTTCAGCACCGTTGGCGAGCTGCTGGCGCACGAGCGCAAGCTCGAACAGCTGGCCAATCCGTCAGCAACGCAGGATATGCCATGAAACAACTGACGGGGGACGCACACTTCGAAGCGGCCTATCAGGCCTACTTCCAAACCGAGCGCCAACTGCAACCGCCGCGCGTCGCGCGCACCTTGACTGGCCTCATTGTTCTCATTTTGTTGGTACTCGGTGCCGGTCTCTACTGGGTCCCCTGGTTGCAGACCGCTGCCGGCAGCGGCCGCTTGATTGCGCTGGATGCAACCGGTCGCGTGCAGGCGGTCAGCGCCGCCGTGAGCGGGCGCATCAAGGTCTGGCACGTGCAGGACGGCAGCCGGGTGCGCAAGGGTGATCCGCTGGTCGAGATCGCCGATAACGACCCAATGTTCATCCAGCGTCTGGACGCGGAACTCGCGGCCACACGCAGCCAGCTCGACGCAGCCCGCATGGCCATGGACACCGCCAAGCTGGATGTTGACCGTAAACAACGGCTGTTCGACAAAGGCCTCAGTGCACGCCGCGATCTGGAAGCCGCCACGATCCGCTACAAGGAGCTCAAGGCAACGGCGGCAGGTGTCGCAGCGGACGTCGCAAAAGCGGAAGTGCAGCGCGCCCGGCAAACCACGCAGTTGGTCGCTGCCCCACGCGATGGCGTGATTCTGCGCATCGCCGCGGGCGACACCGCCACATTCGTCAAAGCGGGTGATGAACTGGTCACGTTTGCCCCGGACGTTGGGCAGCGCGCCGTTGAGTTTTATGTCAATGGGCTCGATGCGGCGCTCGTTCAGCGTGGCCGTCAGGTGCGCTTGATGTTTGAAGGCTGGCCGGCGGTACAGTTCAGTGGCTGGCCTACGGTGGCGATTGGCACGTTTCCCGGCACCGTTCGATTTGTCGATCCAGCGATTTCTTCCAATGGCCGCTTTCGGGTTGTGGTGGTTGAAGATGCCAAATCGCCGTGGCCCAGCGATCGATTCCTGCGACTGGGTGGCAAAACCCGTGGCTGGGTGCTGCTAAACGAAGTTCGGCTGGGCTACGAGGTGTGGCGCAAGCTGAATAATTTCCCGCCGGAGACCACACCCGGTCCGAGTGCACACTCGCCATGAACAGCCATGGGGTAGGCCTGCTCTTGCTGTGGCTGCTTGCTCCGGTGTGCATGGCGCAAACTGCGGTACTCGAACTCGACGATGTGCTGCGCAGCACCCGGCGCCATTTTCCGCAGATACTCGCCGCCGTCGAAAAAACCGCAGCGCAGGCGGGTAAGGTACTGGCGAGCGAAGGCGCATTTGATCTGCAGCTCGAAAACACCACCTATACCCGCGCAGCGGGCTTTTACGACGGCAAGATCGTTGATTCGACGCTGGTCAAACCGATCCCTCAATTTAATGCAAAGCTTTACGGCGGTTACCGCGTAGCCGATGGCGATTTTCCCATTTACGAAGACGAGTTGAATACCAACGGTGGTGGTGAGTTCAAACTCGGTGCAGTGTTTTCGTTGTTGCGTGATCGCGAGATTGATGAACGCCGCTTTGCCCTGCGCGACAACACGCTGGCACTGGCGCAGACCGAGATGGAAGCGCGCATGACCCAGATCAAGGTGCAGCACCAGGCCACCCATACTTATCTGGCGTGGCTCGCTGCAGGCAAGGCGTTGGAAATTTATCGCGGCCTGCTGACACTGGCCGAAGCGCGCCAGGATGGCCTTGAACATCGTGTCGCCGATGGTGATCTCGCACGGGTGTATCTGAACGAAAACCGACAATACATTCTCAAGCGCAGCGGCAAGGTTGCCGAAGCCGAGCGTCAGCTGACCAACTATGGCAACCGGCTCGCGCTATTTCTGCGCAACGACGATGGCCGACCGCGGACGCCGCAGTTTGCCGAACTTCCGGGCGAATGGCCGGTACTGGAGAGTGTTGACGCGACCATACTGGAAACGACCATTGCCGCCGCGCAGGTCGCGCGCCCAGAGATTGGGCTGGTGACGGCCGATCTGGAACGCGAACGTAACCGCCTCGCCATCGGCAACAACGCATTGAAGACACGCGTCGATCTGAATTTTGAGGCGTCGCGCGACATCGGTGGTGGCAGTGCAACGCGCGACGAAACCGACGCCATCGTACGCCTCAACGTCACCGTGCCACTGGAGCGCCGAACCGGGCAAGGCAAGGTTGCCGAAGCACGCGCAAACCTGAGCAGGCTCGAGCTTGATCGGCAATTACTCAACGAGCAAATCGAATTGGAAATTCGTAACGTCGCCAATGACATCAATGCCGCCAAACGTTTTGTCGACCTCGCTGCCCAGGAAGTTGATCAGGCACAAATACTCGAGCAGGCAGAACGTGAACGTTTCGCCCAAGGTGCCAGCGATTTTTTTGTGGTGAATCTGCGCGAAGAAGCCGCTGCCGATGCCCGCGTGCGCAAGGTTGAAGCACAACTAGGACTGGAGCAGGCGCTCACGAATTTTTATGCGGCACGTTTCAGCTTCAGTCGCTGGGACAATTAGGATTCGAGGCCGCTACGGCGGACGTTGTGAAATAGCCGGTTGTTGTGAGCCATGGCAGAAGCTTTCAAAAATCTAATCAACACGACCCTGGTGCAAGAGGCCGCCCAGCGTCTGCAGCAGTTTGCATCGGATTTTGATGCGCCACGTTTTTCCCGGCTGGCTTGTGATGGCCTGGAGTCGCTGGAAATGAAAGCCCGTGCAATGCATATCTGTGCGGCGCTGGAATCCACCTTGCCAACCGACTTTGAACGGGCGTGTGGCTTGATTGAAGCAGCACTGGCACCGCCCGAGCGCGGCGAAGCCATGGCGCAACTGCACGGCCTGGCGCAAGGACTGCGTGGTTGGATACTGTGGCCGGTGGGCGAATACATTGCCCGTTGTGGTCTGGCTCACCCGGAGCGAGCGCTGCAAACACTGCATGCCCTGACCCAACGCTTCACCGCAGAATTTGCCATTCGCCCCTACATCGAACAC
>JANOXY010000716.1:0-2223 GCA_031418675.1 Pseudomonadota bacterium | reverse complement strand
CGTTATCGAGTACCGGCGCGGTCAGATCACTGTTCTCGATCGCACACGACTTGAAGCCATGAGTTGCGAATGTTATCGCGTGGTAAAAGACGAAACCGATCGGCTGCTCGCGAATCTGCAAGACTAAAATATTATTTCCTGTCCGCGTTCGCTATCTCAGCTGCATAAATCTTGATCGGGTCTCCCGCTACTGGCATTACCGATGCCAGGAAATTTCTGTGCGGATATCTGCATTCGAGAAGAACGACAAAATAATTTCTTAAAAGTGTGCTGTCGCACCTACGGATATCAACGCCCTGTCTAGAATGTGCCGCTTGGTGGGCGCAACAAAAAACCTGAGGCCATCGTGTTCGGGAGAGGATGGGGCTGGCGGTGTTGCGTACTGGTAGTGCCCGATTCCATACACATTGCGTGATACGGGCCTGGGTCTGCGCGACGGCACTCGGTCCGTCGTAGGCGCCCGCAAAAGTTTTCGCCTGGTTCTTACGTCCATGTGCAACACGACGCGTTGCCAGTACGCAGTGGCGGAAGTTCCCAATCGTTCGGGTTATGAAAATAAAGACAAGGGATCCGTTCAATGCAGAATCTAGTCAGTCCCTGTATCAAACCAGTGGCGCCCCTTAGGGACTTTGTTAGCAGTGCTGCCCAAAGGACGTTCTCGCACAAAGCGACCATCATCGGCCAGGGTGCACAATCGCGAGACCTGTTCCTCATCGTGAGGGGCTCAGTGACGTTCCGGCTGGAAACCCCCAGTGGTCACGATCTGGTGCTGGCGATCGCCTACGCCGGAGAGTTTTTTGGTGAAACGGGATTGTTCGAGAGCGACGCGTTGAATGCCTGGCGAGTACGCGCGCGCGGCGCCTGCGACGTTGCACAGGTCAGCCACACGGCGCTGGAAAATGACCTGCCGTTATTCGCGTCACTTTACCCGACGCTGGTGGCGCAATTGTCGGCGCGGCTGGACAGGCAGGAAAGACGGGCGGGTGAACTGGCATTCTGTGACTCGCGCGCCAGGGTACTGAGCGCATTGCACTATCTGGCCAGCGCACCCGACGCACAAACCAAGGCGGACGGTGTGGCGATTTCTGTAACACGAGTCGAACTGGCGTCGATGTCGGCGGTGTCACGCGAAGCCGTAGGTCGGATTTTGAAGGACTTCGAGCGGCAAGGAATCATCTGCGCAAAAGGTCGTGCCATTCTCATCCTGACGCAACGCGGCCCCGACGCCCTCAAGATGCCGCTGCGACCTGAGCGCTATGCGCGTCCGTCGTGGGAAGCCGAAAGCCGCCTTTAACTTGGTGAGATGGGTGGTGCGCCAGGGGCGCAGCGAGGAATTCCGTCTACGAGTCGTCTGAGCCGAACGTGTCCCCCATGGCCCGGCGCTGGGAAGACGCATCACCGGCGGCTGGCCTGCAGAGCCGGACGATGCTCGTCAGGCCAGGTTGCGGGTCCGATGCAGAACGCAGGTTTCCACGAACAAATCTCGAAGTCAGCGCAGATCCAAGGGGAAGAACAGGGTTATACCTGGCGACTGGCGTGGTGCGTAATATACCGGGGGTGGCACGTATACCGGTTGTGAATAGACATACGGGCTCACATAGACCGGTGGACTGTAATAGCCAGGGTCTCCGCTGCGCCAATCCCGCTGACGATCGCCACCCCGGTCGTGATCATGGTGGCGCCCATGCTTGTCCTTACCATGACCATGCCCTCGATGCCGGTCCCCATCTGCCATTACCGGCACGGAGACCAAGGCGAGCAGTCCGGCGGTGAGGACGCCCACACAGAATTCTCTCAAGCGGCGCTTGTCGGGCCAGCTTCTACACGATGAGCATTGAGCCATGAGTGACGGTCCTTATTGGTCTGCAATTGAGTTCGCGAGCCGATACCCAGACATCGGAGTGTTCGCAAACACCTTGATGGGATTACTGCTCGGTGGCGGTCTTGGTGCGTGTCTCAGTTTGTTCGCCGCGGCGGAACAGGAAGTCGGCCTGATCGCGTTGTGTAACCGACATCGTCTCGTAGAGCGTGCGGAACGCGGGAGTAAGCTTGCGGATGCCCTCGGCATGCGCCGCGCTAATGTCGCCGTAGGAACTTAGATCATCGACCGCACTGAAATCCTTGATATGGTCAATGCGTAACTGAGTGAGTGCGTCCATGGTGACGGCGTTGTCCCGCATGATGGTTGCAACTACCGCCCATTGGGCTTCCTGGCCGGGCTGG
>JANOXY010000715.1:0-6022 GCA_031418675.1 Pseudomonadota bacterium | reverse complement strand
ATCGCCGCCCAGGCCCTGCGTGCGGGTAGCGTAGTGCGTCGAATTCGGGGCTTTGTTGGCCATCGCGACGGTGGCCGCGAACCCGTGGAACTGAATGACGTCATCACCAGCGTGCTTGAGCTCGCTGCGATGGACGCACGCGCCCATCACACCCGCATTACCACTGCCTTGACGTCGGCGCTGCCGTGCATCTTGGCCGATCCGGTTCAGATGCAGCAGGTCTGTTTGAACCTCATCCGCAACGCTATCGATGCGATGGGCGAACTGCCCGAGCACGCGCGACGACTGCATATCGAGACTCGGATGGGCGCTACGGAAGTTGAGGCGAGTTTTACAGATCGCGGACCCGGCGTGGCGAGCGCCATGCGCGAGCATTTGTTCCAACCCTTTCAGACCACCAAGAGCGAGGGTATGGGGATGGGCCTGTCCATCAGTCGCTCGATTATTTCTGCTCACGGCGGCAGCCTGAACTATAGCGATGCCCAGCCCTCCGGCGCCTGCTTTACGATCACCCTGCCAGTGGCCTTGAGTCCTGTATGACGACGATTCGCCAGACCATCTTTGTCGTCGACGATGACGAGGCAGTGCGTCAATCATTGGCTTTATTGATCCGCTCTATGGGCCTTGAGGCCGAGGTATTCGAGTCCGCCGCGGCTTTTCTGGCGGCTTACGATGCGCCGCGCAGCGGTTGTCTGTTGCTCGATATTCGCATGCCGGGCATGAGCGGTCTGGAGCTGCAGGAAGAGCTGCAGCGCCGTGCCATTGACCTGCCGGTGATTTTTATCACCGGCCATGGCGATGTTGCGATGGCGGTACGCGCGATGAAAAGCGGCGCAGTCGACTTCATTGAAAAACCGTTCAACGACCAGCAACTGCTCGACCGCATTAATCAATCGCTGGAGTTAGACCGGCAGGCGCGCAACGCGCGGGCCGAGCGCTCCACCCTGGCGGCCCGTATCGAACTGCTGTCGCCGCGCGAACGTGAAGTCATGGGGCGCATCGTTGCCGGCCAGGCAAATAAGGTCATTGCGATCGAACTGGGTCTTTCCGAACGTACGGTAGAAATACATCGCGCCAAAGTAATGACCAAAACGGGCGCCCGTTCCCTGGCTGAATTGGTGACCATGGTCAATCGCTACAACGGAGGCTGAGCTGCTGAACGCGCGTCCGATTGCCGGTGAGGGCAGCGGGGCAGTCAAGCTACGGGCGGGGGTCGGGAGGAATGTCCGATCAAAATCGGATCGATGACAGCGACCGGTACCGGTTAAGTATTTCCCGAAGTTCATTTACGCGAATCCGCGCATACCGGTGCCGGAGGCGGCTGGCTATAAAGGTTCCATCGCAGTGTTTACATACTCGGGGACCAGAAATGCACAGCAACGTATTCCGTTTTCCCAAACTCTCGACGCAGTGTGGTGAGTGCCAATGGTCGAAGTCCTGTGTGGCACACGGATTCGCGCTGGCGGGTCAGCATGGCTCTGGTCTGCAGTGCTCTGCACCGCTGCGTCGCAATAGTTATATATTCCAGCAGGGAGACCCGCTGGAATCCCTCTACGTGCTGCGTTCGGGCTCAGCCAAATCGTATTTCGACAGTGCCGACGGCCTGGAGCAAATAGTCGCATTCCACTATCCGGGCGATCTGCTGGGCTTTGATGCGGTGGCGAGCGGTGTGCATCAGAGTTCGGTCGTGGTTCTCGAAACCGCTGCGCTATGCCGCGTGCCCTTCACTTCCATCGAATCTATCGCAGCACAGACACCCAAGCTGTGGGCGGAAGTGATGCGTTCAGCAGCTCGCCAGATGATCGAAAAGAACAACCACGCCCTGCTGCTCGGGCAAAAATCAGCGCAGGCACGCTTCGCCAGCCTCTTGCTCTACCTCTCAAATCGCTACGGCGAACGGGGTTGCTCACGGCTCGAGTTCAATCTCAGTATGGCGCGGCAGGATATCGCCAATTACCTGTCGCTGGCGGTTGAAACCGTCAGTCGCTTATTCAGCGATCTGCAGAGTCAGGCCATCATCACGGTGGAACGCCGCTACGTGCGTATCCTGGCACTGGAGAAGTTGCGCGCACTGGCTGCAGGCTCATCCAAGTCTGTTGCACGCTTAAGCCTGCCGTAGCGTTGCCCAGCGCCGTGACCGCGATTGGCGATGAGTTCGAGTTGCGAGATGCTGTGACAAGCGTGTTGGTGGTCAGCTCGAATTCGGCGGCCCGCACCCGCATCGTCGTGCTACTGGCTGCGGCGCATTTCGACGTGACAGCCTGTGCGAGCGCTGTCGAAGCACTTGCGCTGCTGCGTATCGCACGGCGCCATGCCATGGTGGTGGACGCCGAGCTGGGCCAGGGTGGCAGTGTCGATTTGCTGCGCGCTTGTATGGCGGCCGGCGTCGCCCCCACCAGCATCATGACCGCCCCTCATGGTGCGATTGAATCCGCCGTCGAAGCCTTTCGTGCAGGCTACAGCGACTATGTGCCGGAGCCGTTCGATGCGCGCCTCGCCCAGGCTCTGCGCAGTGCGCTGGCAGAAACTAAGCGCAATTAAGCGCAAAGCTGCGCCGCAGCCGACGAGGCGATGCGCTGTGCAAGCTCGTGGAGGTTTCGTGGCGCCGCCCTCACAGATGCATTGCACCCAGCGCATCGATCAACACGCGCTTCACCACCCGCCATTCGGCCGTTGACGCGTCGATATACCAAGGGCCGGCCTCGAGCGACTCAAGCTGTTCTTCATACACGCCGTCACCACGGTGCTGGAGTTGCAAATGACGGTCGATATCACTGCGCGTGGCGTGGGTGAGCTGTACATCCAAGCGGTCGGGATAGCTGAAACCCTCTACGGCCGTAAATCGCAAACGCAAAGCGTGGTCGAATGACAACGAAGGCGTAAATGCCAAGGACGCTGCGCTGGCGTAGTCCTGCCGCACCAGCACCTTATTAATCTCCAGACCTTGTTTGTAGTAATCATCGACCACCAGGCCATCGGCGCTGTGCAGCGCGATGGCTAAGGTAACGAGTGATGCCACCACCACCACAGCCGGCAGACCAAACACCAGCCACGCGAGTGGCTCCTCATGCCAGCGCGTGATGCGCTGGGCCGAAATGGCAGATGGTCTTGGTGCGGTCATGGTCTGGGCCCCAGGAAAGTTGCGTCGTGCTGGATGCTCTGTGTTGGGTCATCGGCAGCGGTGAGTCTGAAACGCACGGCGGAATTAACCGCCTTGAGCTCGGCTTCCCGGGCGCGCAAGACCACCGGCACGTCTATAACGGTGCCGGCCGGCACGCTGATGGATGCAGGTGAGTTGAGCAGTTCGAGGTTCGCGATGCCACTGACCGTGATGCGAAACACCCGAGGGTGTTCGGCAAGATTCATGATCTTGAGCGTATAGACATTCTCGATGCCACCGGCCCGTTCACGATAAAGCTGGTTGCGATCGCGGATGACGTCCAATGCCAGGGGCGAACGGGCAGCGAGCAGCCATAAAAATAGGACGGCGATCGTACCGAGCAGCGCAGCGTAGATCACGACCCGCGGCCGGATAATGCGGTTTGCTTTGCCGTCCATCGCATGTTGGGTGGTGTAACGGATGAGGTCGGGCGCGTAGTTCATTTTTTTCATGACGTCGTTGCAGACATCAACACAGGCTGAGCAGCCTATGCACTCGTACTGCAGACCCTTACGGATGTCGATACCCGTCGGGCAGACCTGCACACACATCGTGCAGTTAATGCAGGCCCCTAGGCCCTGCGCTTGAATATCGCTGCCGGCTTTGCGCGAACCACGCGGTTCACCCCGCGCCGCGTTATAGGAGACGATCAAGGTGTCTTCATCGAACATCGCGCTCTGGAAACGTGCATAGGGGCACATGTACTTGCACACCTGTTCGCGCAGAAAACCGGCGTTGCCGTAGGTGGCGAAGCCATAGAACACCATCCAGAAGCTTTCCCAGGGTCCGACTGTGAAACTGCTTAGTTCTTGCGCGAGTTTTGTGGCGGGGGTGAAGTAACTGACAAAGGTAAAACCGGTCCACGCCGCAAAGCTTAACCACAGCAGATGTTTGCTGGCTTTGATGCGCAACTTGCGCGCACTCCACGGCGCCTGGTCGAGTTTCATCTGTTGCATGCGGCTGCCTTCCACCTGGCGCTCCATCCACAGGAACACCTCAGTCCACACCGTCTGTGGGCAGGCGTAACCACACCACAAGCGCCCAGCCAGGGCCGTAAACAGAAACAGCGACAGGGCTGCCATCATCAGCAGCAGCGTGAGCAACAAAAAATCCTGTGGCCAGAACGTCAGGCCAAAGATGTGGAATTTGCGTGCAGGAAGATCGAGCAGCACCGCCTGGCGTCCATTCCAGGACAACCACGGTAAGCCGTAGTACAGCCCAAGCAAACCCACTACGGCGGCGGTGCGCAGCGCCGCAAAGGTGCCGTGTACTTCCCGTGGGTAGATCTTCTGGCGCTTCTCGAAGAGCGTTTGTTCTACCGTCTCTGGTGTTGACCGGGCAGCGGCGCTCGATTCAGTCATGAGTATGGGCAGTCTCGTTATCTGACTTGGCGTCGGGTGCGACAGGGTAGGTAAAAGCCACCGCGACAATCCCGCACGCAGCGCCAAAGAACCAGAACAAAAAGAACCCGACGGTGTAGGCCCCACTGCGGCTGAGCGATGGAAGGTTCACACAGACGCGTAGTTCATCCGGATCGATGAGGCTGAAAACAACGCCGGTAGCCGCCGCAGCGAGCAAAAACGACAGCCACATTACGGCGCCATAGCGTGCCGGGGCGGGCATCCATGCCGTTGGCGCCCAGAGGGAGGACATGCTTGGAATCAAGCGGCCGCGCGCCGCGCGCCGCGCGTTGTACTGGCGTCATCAAATTCAGTCGACATGCCGTGGGCACCTCACTATTTGCGCGCAATCTTGCTGTGAATACATCGCTGACGATGCACCAGCGGTCAACGCCCGGTGGTTTTATCCGTGCTCAGACTGAAAACATAGGTAGCCAACAAGTGCACCTTGGCTTCACCCAGGAATTCACGATGGGGTGGCATACGACCGCTACGGCCTTTGCTTATGCTTTCGACAATGCGCTCGCGTGTACCACCATAAAGCCAGATGTCGTCGGTGAGATTGGGTCCCCCCAGTGCGACATTACCGCGGCCGTCGGCGCCATGGCAGGCAAGGCAAGTGGTCGAAAATACCTTCTGTCCAGCATCAACTGCTGCCGGCTCGACCGGGCGTCCAGCCAGATGTTCGACATAACTCGCTACGTCCTGGGTCGCCTGCTCGCCTATCACCGCCGACCAGGCCGGCATCACCGCCTGACGGCCCTCGAGAATGGAGTGTTCGATAGCTTGTGGTGTGCCGCCATACTGCCAATCCTGGTCGGTCAGATTCGGAAAACCACGCGCACCGCCGGCATCAGAGCCGTGGCATTGCGTGCAATAGGTGGCAAACAGTCGTTTGCCAACGGCCAGCGCTTCATCGTTGTCAGCAAGTTTGGCGATGTCTTGCGATTTGTACTGCTCAAACAGCGGACCATAGGTGCTATCTGCCTGAGCCACTTCAGTGCTGTATTGCTCGCGCTGCGTCCAAGCCAGCAAACCCTTGAAGCTGCCAAGGCCCGGATAAGCGAGCAGGTAGCCCATGCCCCACAACAAAGTGATATAGAACAGGTACAGCCACCAGCGGGGCAGGGGGTTGTTGTATTCCTCCAAATCACCATCCCAGACGTGGCCCATGGTTTCGATTTTTTCGCCGTGGTTGGGACGGCGTGCATTGGCCTGAAACCAGGTGAACCAGAACAGCACCACAATGCTGGCCACGGTTGTGACCGCAATCAGAATGCTCCAGATCTCGCTGTCGAAATCCGCCATGTTCAGGCCTCTGTCTTCTCGTTTTTATCAAGCTCGTCATCGAGGGGAATACGTGCAGCTGCGTCAAAATCGCTCTTGCGCGAACTACTCAAGGCCCAGGCCGTGACAGCGGCGAAGATCAGCGCTGCCACAACGGTCCATGCGGATAAAAATT
>JANOXY010000714.1:0-9803 GCA_031418675.1 Pseudomonadota bacterium | reverse complement strand
GTCAGTCAGACACAAATCAAAAATTTGCTCGCGAAGTAAATCCGTCGCTTCGGCAATGGTCGCTGCCGGGCTGACCTGCACGCCCATGCGGCCCAGCGTGATGCCGAGCAATTCGCGGATGTCCGGTTCGTCGTCCACCACCAGCGCGCGTTTGTCGCTCATACCTCTCCGATCCTTTGCTGGCGGCCCGGGTGGGAGAACACGATACGAAAGCGGCAGCCCTGCTGACGCTCTACCAGTTGCAACGAAGCCTGGTTCGATTCACACAGCTCCCGTGCGATGTACAGCCCGAGCCCGGTGCCCTTGCTCTCGGTCGTGGCAAACGGCTCGAACAGGCGGTCGGCGATCCCTTCGCTCAAGCCTGGGCCCGAATCAAAGACATCAAGAAACGGCCGACCGTTGCTCTCGATGACGCCCGCTTCAAAACCCAATAGCGGCGCGCGCGTCGCGTAGCGCAGGCCGTTTTCGCACAAGTTCCACAACACTTGCTGCAGCTGGCTCTTGTCCATTCTGACCGTGACGTCTTCGTCGAGGCAACGCACAACAACGTCACCCTCTACCAGTTCGAAGCGGTCTTCGAGCTCGGCACTGAATTCTTCCAGCCACGGACGCAAGGCAAAGCTTTCGGACACCACGTCGTGGCGGCGACCGATAGTCATGACGTTCTCGATGATCGAATTCATCCGTTGCGATTGCTGGAGAACGATATCCGTGAGTCGTTTGTCCTGCTGGGTCAAATCGGGAGACTCCGACAACAACTGTCCGGCGTGACTGATAGCTCCCAGCGGGTTGCGAATCTCATGGGCGATGCTGGCCGTGAGGCGCCCGAGCGACGCAAGCTTCAACTGTTGAACACGCTGACGGGTCTCAGCGGCGTCTTCCAGGAAAACCAGGGTGCCGTGCTCTTCGGGTTCGCTCGCGTCGAGTTCAGTGAAAGACACAAGGGCGTTGATGCTGCCTTGGCCGGCGATAGTCGTGCCGGGGTTCTCACCGCTGCGCAGCCAACGTCGATAGGCCTCTTCCACTTGGGTCGAAATGGCCGCGAGCACACCACGCATACGGTGGGTTTCGAGACCAAGCAGCTCGGCGGCAGAATCGTTCGCCAGCACGACCTCGCCGTCACCATCCAGCACCATGATGCCGGCCCGCATGCGCCGCACGATATGCTCGTTGAGACGCGACAAATGAGCGATATCGAGCGCTCGTGCCGCCGCCAGCGCTTCGCTGCGCCGCGCCCGCTCGGCCAGCGCCGAGGCCAGGATGGCGGTACCGAAACAGGCTGCTCCAAGTAAACCGGCCTGGGTATAGTTGGCGCCTGAGTAGTTTTCATAGAGCGTGCCAAAAAAGGTCTCACCGAGCATGGCGATGCTTGCGACTGCGGCGAAAAATACCGCCGCACGCCCGGACGCCAGGAGACAGGCACCGGCGACTGACACTACTAGTAACATGCCAACGCCACTGGTTACGCCGCCCGCAGCATGCATCAACAAGGTCGTCGTCAGCACATCGGCCAGCACCCCACCGAAGACTTGAATCCGGTAGGTCAGACCACGCCGCTCGGCCAAAAACAATGCGCCGATCGCAAACACCAGGTAGCTGAGCGAAACGCCGACAAACAAGCGTGCGTTAACGTCCGAAAGATTGGGTGGCAGCTTGCCCGAGAGACTCAAGATGGTGAATACGCCGGCGATGACGACGCGATAGAAGTTGAAGTAGCGCAGCGCGTTCCAGTTGTTGTGCTGAACGCGCTGACGCACCTCGTGCGCGCGGGTCACCGCCAAACTCATGGACGGTGGCGGGCCTGGTCGGCGTGGGCCGGGCTGCAGTAATGGTGGCCGTCACGTGCGACGGCGTCGTGGGTCGGCAGATAAACCTGACAGTGTGCGCAGCGCACCGTCTTTGCATCAATGTTTACACGTTTGCGCGGCACATCACCACGCACGCGCACACGGCGCATCACCATCACGACGATGGCTACGATTAGCAGGACGAAGATCAATCGAACGAGCATTCAAAGCGCCTCCGCGCAAGTGGGCGCGACTACCTTCGCAACCATGACAAAGTCGGCATGAAGCGCCATACTCCGACCCTTCGTTAGTCGCCTACTTCGAGCCTATGTTCACCTTTTGATCCGTCCGACTCAAGGCGGTTGGTGATAAGCTCGCAGCTCTTCGGCGGCGCTACCTGCTGGGTCATGAAGGGGGAACAATGAATCTGCATGAGTATCAAGCCAAACGCCTGTTTGCCGACTACGGCATTCCGGTGCAAGGCGGCGAAGTCGCGCACAGTGCGCAGGAAGCGGTGGCTAAGGCGCGTGCGCTCGGCGGTGATGCCTGGCTGGTCAAGGCCCAAGTGCACGCGGGTGGTCGTGGCAAAGCCGGTGGGGTGAAGTTCACTCGGGATTTGCAGGAACTCGAGGCCACCGCTGCACGGCTCATCGGTTCGCGACTCGTAACCATTCAATCCGGGCCCGATGGCCAACCGGTAGGCTGCGTCTTGATTGCCGCCGCTGCCGATATCGCCCATGAGCTTTATCTATCCGCGCTGGTCGACCGCGCAAGTCGCCGCGTAGCTTTCATGGCCTCGCGCGCCGGTGGTATGGATATCGAGGAGGTCGCGGCTCATACCCCGGAAAAGATTGTGAGCTTCACGGTCGATCCCGTGCTGGGTCTGCAGGATTATCAGTGCCGCAAAATGGCCTTTGCGCTGGCGCTCGACGCCAAGCAGCGCAGTCAGCTCGCCATCATTCTGCACGGCCTGTACCGCTTGTTTAACGAGCGGGATTTGAGTCTGGTCGAGATCAATCCTTTGGCGATACTCACCGACGGCTCGCTGTGCGCGCTCGACGGCAAGGTCAATGTCGACGACAACGCGCTCTACCGGCAGGAGATTGCGAGCTGGCGCGACCCGGAGCAGGAAGATGACAAGGAGCGCCGCGCCAAGGAGTTTGATCTCAATTACGTAACACTCGATGGCAATATCGCTTGTATGGTCAACGGCGCCGGACTGGCCATGGCCACCATGGATATCATCAAGCTCAGCGGTGGCGCACCGGCAAACTTTCTCGATGTCGGCGGCGGCACAACGGCAGCGCGCGTCGGCGAAGCATTCAAGATCATCGTTTCCGATCCCAATGTGAAGGCCATCCTGGTCAACATCTTCGGCGGCATCGTACGCTGCGACATGATCGCCGAAGGCATTATCAGCGCCGTCAAGGAAGTGGGTGTCAACGTTCCTGTGGTGGTGCGCCTCGAAGGCACCAATGTCAATGAAGGCAAGGAGATGCTGGCCAAGAGTGGGCTTGCCATCACCAGTGCCGATGATCTTGCCGATGCGGCACGCAAGGCCGTCGCGGCCGTGGGAGGAAAGCACTGATGTCGATTTTGGTTAACCGCGCAACCCGCGTGCTGGTACAGGGTTTTACCGGGAAACAAGGCGCTTTCCACGCCGAACAGGCGATCGCCTACGGCACTCAGATCGTCGGCGGTATCACGCCGGGTCGAGGTGGCGAAAAGCATCTCGATCGTCCGATCTTCAATACCGTAGCCGAAGGTGTTGCTGCCACGGGCGCAGATGCCAGCATGATCTTTGTGCCGCCGCCGTTTGCTGCCGATGCCATCTGCGAAGCAGCCGATGCCGGCATCAAGGTTATCGCTTGTATCACCGAAGGTATTCCGGTGCTCGACATGCTGCGCGTCAAAGCAAGCCTGGCAGCGCGCCCCGAAGTGCGACTGATCGGGCCGAACTGCCAGGCATCATCACCCCGGGCGAATGCAAGATCGGCATCATGCCGGGTGCCATTCACAAGCCCGGCCGCATTGGCATCGTGTCGCGCTCCGGCACACTGACCTACGAAGCCGTGCATCAGACGACCCATGCGGGCCTTGGCCAAAGCACCTGTGTAGGCATCGGTGGCGATCCTATTCACGGCATGAATTTTATCGACTGCCTGCAGCTGTTCCAGGACGATCCCCAGACCGAAGGCAGCATCATGGTCGGGGAGATTGGCGGCTCCGCCGAAGAAGATGCGGCTGCCTTTATCGGCAAATATGTCAGTAAGCCGGTGGTGGGTTACATCGCGGGTGTGACGGCGCCTCCCGGCAAGCGTATGGGCCACGCTGGCGCCATCATTTCCGGTGGCAAGGGCACGGCAGACGACAAGTTCAAGGCCTTGGCCACGGCAGGGGTGCATATCGTACGTTCGCCGGCCGAAATGGGCGCGGTGATGGCCAAGGCGCTACGGGCCTGAGCCGGAGCTGGCTGGGGTGCCGTCTAAACACAATGCACTCAAGCCCGCATAAACATGACTGAAGTGCTGCGGCTCGCCCTCGCGCAAACCAACTTCTGTGTCGGTGATATCGCCGGCAATCGCGATGTCATGATCGACCTCGCGCTGCGTGCGCGCAGCGAAGGTGCTGACGTTGTCGTGATGCCGGAACTCGCCATCACCGGGTATCCGCCTGAGGATCTGCTCTTCCGTCCCGGTCTGCATGCGCGGGTAAAAGCGGCCCTGAACACCATTGCTGCGCGTGTCAGCGGCATACATCTCGTGGTCGGTTATCCCGAACAAGACGGCGACAAGCTCTATAACAGCGCACTGGTCATGCGCGATGGACAGATTCTCGCCAACTATCGCAAGCAGCATCTGCCCAACTACGCAGTATTCGACGAGAAGCGCTATTTCACGCCCGGTGACCGCGCCGTGGTGGCGGATATCAAGGGTGTGCGCATGGGCTTGAGTATCTGCGAAGACATCTGGACACCCGCCAGCGCCGCCCAGGCGCGCGCCGCCGGGGCGGAATTCATTTGCAACATCAACGCCTCGCCCTATCACCTGCGCAAAGCGCCGGAGCGCCGGGCGGCAGTGCGTGCTGCGGTACAGGCGGGTGGCATCCCAATCGCCTATGTGAATACGGTCGGTGGCCAGGATGAGCTGGTGTTCGACGGCGGCTCCTTCGCCCTGAATGGCGATGGCTCCCTGTGTGCCCAGGCGCCGTCCTTCGCCGAAGACCTGCTGCCACTTAGGGTGGAACGCACCAGCCAAGGCATCCGCATGCGCGGCCCTCACCATGCCTTATCGTCGGAAGACGAGGCCGAGGTCTATGACGCGCTGGTGCTCGGCATTCGTGACTACATCACCAAGAATCGCTTTCCCGGCTGCGTGCTGGGACTCTCGGGCGGTATCGATTCCGCACTAACATTGGCGCTTGCGGTGGATGCGCTTGGCGCCGAGCGTGTCATGGCGATCTCGATGCCCTCCCGCTACACCGCTGACATGAGCATAGACGATGCGCGCGAACAAGCCTTGACCATGGGCTGCGAATTCCACGTCGTGCCTATCGAAGCGCCCGTCGGCGCGTTTGCCGATGTTCTGGCTCCCGTATTGAGTGGGCGCGATGCTGGCGTCACCGCCGAGAACGTACAGGCACGCGCACGCGGCGTGATTCTGATGGCCGTATCAAATGCCACTGGTCGCATGGTGCTGACCACGGGCAACAAAAGCGAGATGGCAGTCGGATACGCAACGCTCTATGGCGATATGGCGGGTGGGTTCGCACCTTTGAAGGATATTCCCAAACTACTGGTTTATCGTCTCGCCAACTGGCGCAATGCCCAATCACCCGCCATCCCGGCGCGGGTCATCGAGCGGCCACCGAGCGCCGAGTTGCGGCCCGATCAAAAAGACTCCGATTCGTTGCCACCCTATGAAGTGCTCGATGCGATCCTCGAACGTTACATCGAACTCGACCAGACTCCCCACCAGATAGCCGCCGCAGGTTTTGACCTGACCACGGTCAAACGCGTCGCCTTGATGGTTGATGCCAACGAATACAAGCGTCGTCAGGCGGCGCCCGGTGTACGCGTAAGCGAACGTGCATTTGGACGCGACCGTCGCTTCCCCATCACGTCACGCTACAACGAACAAGACGAGATTTGAGAGCCGCCACAGCCCACACACCTCTGTAGGTCCGACTTCAGTCGGACATTAACGTGCAGACGTGGGAACCAGGTAGCCTGAAACGGGATGTCCGACTGAAGTCGGACCTACATTAGCGCCACGGTGGCGGACGATGTAGCAACCTGCCTGTCAATGCACGCGCGTGGCTTTGACTTCCTGGATGCCCGGATGGTCGGGAAAATTGAGCTCCAGCACCCGTAACGCATCGTCGGAAAGATCGTTGAGTTCAAGAATCTTGTAAGCCTTCGCCATCAGCACCAGGGCTTCCGGCATGGAAGGTGTCTGCTGATAGTTTTCAACCACGTAGCGCGCGCGATTGGCTGCCGCAACAAAAGCCCCGCGCCGCATGTAGTAATTGGCAACATTAATCTCGTGTTTGGAAAGCAGATTGCGCAGATGGCGCATGCGCAACTGCGAGTCATCGACGTACTTGCTCTCCGGGAAGCGCTTGATCACTTCGGCGAAGTCGTTGAAGGATTTGAGCGAGGCGCCCGGATCGCGCTGCGATGGATCTTTGCTCAAATAGCGGTCCGCCAGACCCTGTCCAATGCCAAAGTTCACCAGGCCGCGCAGATAGAAGGCATAAGCCATGTGCGGGTGAGACGGATAGAGCTTCATGAAACGATCGAGGGTAGAGATCGCCGAGCCCGGCTCGTCGGTCTTGAAATAACAGTAGCTCAGCTCAAGTTGGGACTGCTGGGTATAAACACCGAAAGGATAGCGCGATTGGAGTTTTTCGTAGTACTCGATAGCCGAGCTGCAGGTACCAGCGTCGAGATGTTCCTTGGCGGCCTGATAAAGGCGATCTTCGGGCCATTTGGAAATTTCTTTGTCTTTGTCGGTCTCGCCCGGCAAAAAACCGCAGCTGGCAGACAAGGCGCACAAACATAGTAGAACGAGGCGCGCGAGCGCAGAGCTGGGCTTGAAAGTCATCTAACGTAGAATCCCTGCATGGGTGTGGTGGGCTGCGGCCGGCGCGCGGCGTATTGTAGTGGCGGAATTTTCGACAAGGCAATGAACGTGATAGTTGCGCTAGCGGCAGGTCGCATCGTTGAGACGCGCATAGTGGGTCCGCGCCCAGCGTGAGTACGCCGTTATGCGACCATCATCGTGTGCTGCTACCGGCGGCGGTTGCAGGCCTGCGCCTCGACCAAGCCCTGGCACGTGTGCTGCCCCAGTATTCACGCACCCTGATAAAACAATGGATAGACCTGGGTCAGGTCACCCAGGCCGGCGTGGCCCAGAAGGCACGCACACCGGCCCGGGCCGGCGCAATCATCGAGGTGCTGGCGACCCTGGACGCCGTCGCCGAACTCGAGCCCCAAGTGGTGGACTTCGCGCTCGCGCACGTCGACGAACACTTGCTGGTGATCGACAAACCCGTCGGCCTGGTCGTCCATCCTGGCGCCGGTAATCGTGATCACACCCTGGTCAATGGACTCCTCGAGCGTTTCCCGGAACTCGCCGCATTACCAAGGGCGGGGCTGGTGCATCGCATCGACAAGGATACTTCCGGGCTGCTGGTCGTGGCGCGCACACCGCGCGCTTTTCAAACCCTGGTGCGTGCGCTCGCCAGACGCGAAATACATCGCCACTACCTGGCGGTCGTGAATGGCGTGCTGGTCGCAGGTGGCACCATTGATGCGGCAATTGCACGCGACCCGCAGCAGCGTACGCGCATGCGGGTCATGACGGGCGGACGTCAGGCGGTCACCCATTTCCGCGTTGCCGAGCGATATCGCGCCCACAGCCTGCTTGAAGTCGAGCTTGAAACCGGACGCACCCACCAGATCCGGGTGCATCTCGCCTGGCGTGGTTATCCGCTGGTGGGTGACAGCCGTTATGGCGCCCGCCCCCATCTGCCACCGGCGGCAGACCTGGCCTTGCGCGCAGCCTTGCAACACTTTCCCCGTCAGGCCCTGCACGCCTGGCGACTGAACTTTGCCCATCCGCACGACGACTCCCCACTCGAATTTGAATCGCCGCTGCCGGCCGATCTTGAGATGCTGCTGGCCGCCCTGGACACCGACCGCACCCATCACGGCGACCTGGCCCGTGAATAGCGAACCCCATTGTCTGCCGGTCGAATGGCCAGCCCCAGCGCGTGTGCGGGCCGCTTTTACCAGCCGCAAAGGTGGCCGCAGTCGTGGGCCTTGGGCCAGTCTCAACCTTGCCAGCCACGTTGGCGACGAGCCCGCCGCCGTGGCCGCAAATCGCGCTGCGTTAACCGCGCACCTGGGTCTCGCTGAAGAGCCCTGCTGGCTGGAGCAGATCCACAGTGACATTGTGCTGCAGCTCGACAACCCTGCGGCTGGCCGCCGCGGCGATGCTGCCATCACATCCACCCCACAGCGGGTGGCGACCGTCATGGTTGCCGATTGCTTGCCGGTGTTGTTATGCGACGACCAGGGACATCAGGTCGCGGCCGTGCATGCCGGCTGGCGTGGGCTTGCGGCGCAACTGCTCGCCAAAACTATCGCGGCGTTTAACGCGCCACCCGCGGCCTTGATTGCTTGGTTGGGGCCCGCGATCGGGCCGGCGGCTTATCAGGTTGGCGAAGATCTCTACACCCGTTTCATGGCGGCTGACCCGCGTCACAGTGAGGCATTTACTCGCCTGGATCACCAATGGCATCTGGATCTCACAGGTCTCGCCGAGTTGCAGCTGCAAGCCGCCGGCGTGCAGCGCGTAACGCGCAGCGGTATGTGTGTCCATGACAACGCGCAAAATTTCTTCTCTTATCGCCGCGATGGTGAGACAGGTCGCATGGCGGCCCTGATATGGATCGACAACAACGCTTGATTTGACACAGCCCGGCCCCATTTCCCTGTCATCTGTCCGACTATTCGAGGAAACGCGCGATGCGTGCCGATAAGATGACCACCAAGCTCCAGCAGGCACTGTCCGATGCACAGAGTCTCGCCCTGGGCGCCGATAACCAATTCATCGAACCTGCCCACCTGCTCTCGGCGCTGCTTGAGCAGGAAGGCAGCGTGATTCCGCAGCTTCTGCAGAACACCGGAGTTAACCTCGCGCGTTTGCGTGCCAGCCTCGTACGCACGCTGGAACGATTACCCAAGGTCAGCGGTGCAGCAGGCGAAGTGCATCCCTCCAATGCCCTGCTCAAGCTGCTCAACATCACCGACAAGCTCGCGCAGGAACGCAAGGACAGCTTTATCGCCAGCGAATTGTTTTTGCTGGCGGCCCTGCAGGACCCAGGCGAAGTCGGGCGCTTGTTAAAAGAGCAAGGTGTTGATGCCAAGCGCATCGCCCAAGCGATCGACGAACTGCGCGGAGGTGAATCCGTGGCCGATGCCAACGCCGAAGAACAACGCCAGGCGCTCGACAAATACACCATCGACCTGACCGAGCGCGCTGAAGCAGGCAAGCTCGACCCGGTGATTGGACGCGATGAAGAGATCCGCCGCACCATTCAGGTCCTGCAGCGCCGGACCAAGAATAACCCCGTGCTGATCGGCGAACCCGGCGTGGGCAAAACCGCCATCGTGGAAGGTCTGGCCCAGCGCATCATCAATGGCGAAGTGCCGGAAGGCCTCAAGCGTAAGCGGGTTTTGTCCCTGGATATGGGTGCTTTGATTGCCGGGGCCAAGTTTCGCGGCGAGTTCGAGGAACGGCTGAAGGCGGTATTGAACGATTTGTCCAAACAGGGTGGTCAGGTGATTCTGTTCATCGACGAGCTGCATACCGTGGTCGGTGCCGGCAAGGCCGAGGGCGCGATGGATGCCGGTAACATGTTGAAACCCGCGTTGGCACGGGGTGAGCTGCACTGCATTGGCGCCACTACCCTCGACTAATACCGCAAATACGTAGAAAAAGACGCCGC
>JANOXY010000713.1:0-2037 GCA_031418675.1 Pseudomonadota bacterium | reverse complement strand
AAGGAAACAAGCCGGCATAAACGATCAGCCACGCCGCGGACGAGGCTGATAGCCGACATTGCAACTGCATGTTTTTGAGAGGAATCCCGATTCATGGCTAGTGCATGACACACCGATGACAATTTAGCGTCTGCAATTGTCATTGGACCGTCACAAAAAGGTCACACAATCGCTCCCCGTTGCGCACCCTCGTTCTGGCCTCGCCGCCGTTTCATGGTGGTTGGCCAGTTGCGTACCCCAAGACTAGGAGTGATTTATGACTTTCCGATTCCATCACCTAAGTTCCGGCCATCAAGGTCGTGACGGTACCGACGAAGCCGCTAGAGACCACCGTTCGCGGACCTTTTGGGATGCGATCCAGCCCTGGCGCATGCGCTTGTGCGGACTCGCCCTCGCGGCATTGGGCGCTGCTGCCGGTGCTGATGTGTCGGCAGGCCTGACCTTGACGCTCTACGTCGACTCGGTAACCAAACAGGTTTATACCGAGCCTGGCCCGAATCGCGTCCCGCTCGGTAGGTTTGCCCAGGTTGACGAGCAAGGTGCAAGCCCGGCTGTGGCCGCTGCGCCGCAACCCGGGGCACCGGCGCCGACGGCGACCAGCCCGGTGGCGGGCGCGACTATCGCGGCGGCGGTCGCTGCCGCTGCACCTGCCGTAGCCCCCGCTGCGGCGGCAGAAAAGCCCGTCGCGAAGCCGAAGTGGTACGACTCCCTGTCGTTTCGTGGTTATACCCAGTTCCGCTACAACGAATTGCTGGATCGCGACCTCGACGGGTACCGTCATCACGCTGACCGTTCGTGGTCGGACGACCAATCCTTTCTTATCCGACGCGCACGTCTGATCCTCAGCGGCGACGTTTCTGAACACTTGTACCTGTACCTGCAGCCCGATTTCGCCGTGACTCCGCCGGGTTCAAGCCAGACTCACTTCGTCCAGCTGCGTGACGCATACGCGGACTATGCATTCGACAAGGCCAAGGAATTTCGCCTGCGGGTAGGACAATCAAAGATCCCCTATGGCTTCGAGAACCTGCAATCGAGTCAGAACCGTCTTGCCCTCGATCGTAACGACGCCTTCAACAGCTGTTGCAAGGACGAGCGTGATATCGGCGCCTTCATGTATTGGGCGCCGGCGCATATCCGCGCTTTGTTCAAAGCCATCAACGATCGAGGCCTTAAAGGCTCAGGCGATTACGGTGTGGTTGGTGTCGGTATCTACAATGGCCAAGGCGCCAATCGTTTCGAGGCTAACGACCAGGTCCATATGGTCGCGCGCGTCAGTTATCCATGGCAGTTTGCCAACGGCCAGATCGTCGAAATGGGCGCGCAGGTCCAGCACGGTCGGTTCTTGCCTTCGGTCGAGAATGGCGTCGTGCTCGATGGGCCGTCCGACGGACTCGAGGATTCGCGCTTTGGCTTCAGCGCCATACTCTATCCGCAGCCTTTTGGCCTGCAGGCGGAGTGGAACTGGGGTCGCGGTCCGTCGCTGAGCGCCGACCAGAGTCGCATCGATGTTAAAGCCTTGAACGGCGGCTATGTGCAGGCCATGTACCGCTATCCATCTGCCTACGGCATTCTTTTCCCCTTCGTGCGCTGGCAGCATTACGAAGGTGCCATGAAGTTCGAACGCAACGCGCCGCGCAACAAAGTGACGGAAACCGAACTCGGTCTCGAATGGCAGATCCGTCCGGAATTTGAGCTCACCACGATGTATGTAATGAGCGACAGGACTAACGTCCTCGTGGCACCGTACGAGCAGATGAGCGGAGACGTGCTGCGTTTCCAATTGCAGTGGAACTACTGAGAGCAACGCGTATCGGCTGCAGTGCCAGTGCTTTTGTTCGGGGTTCGAACGAGTCTAAAATCCGCAAGCAACGGCGGAGCCGGCGTCGGGCCGGTTCATTGTGGGAGAGGGAAACGGCAGGTTTTCCTAGAACCAAACCATCACTCGCCCTACAACAGATTGTCCTTGGCATTGACACCAACGGCATCGATCGAACGCGATTCTCATGAGCCGGTGGCGGCGCTTACTGCGCCGCC
>JANOXY010000712.1:0-4342 GCA_031418675.1 Pseudomonadota bacterium | reverse complement strand
GGGGCCGGCGGCGCGTTGGCCGGCGACCACCGCCTGCAACTGGGTACGAAGAGCGGCCAGTCCGCTGGGGGCGCCCACGAGGGTTGGTGCCGGGTGGGCTGCTGAGGGGCGGGGGAGGGTGAGGGCGGCGGCGGTCATAGTCGGTAGGCGAGGTACCGAATAAAAACCGAACCAAATGGAATTGGCTAGTGGGGAAATTGACTCTTGCTGTTTTTGCGGAGAAGGTGTACCGTTTCGAAAGTGAGGTAAATAGACCTTCGCGATGTCGTGAAGGTGCGACGGTTGTTCTGTGTCCCTCTTTGCGCGGGGCGGTGCGGGCATGAAAAGTTTATTGGTAGGAACGTTGGGGTTTTCGGTTATTTTCTATTTGAATGGCGAAGCCTCCCTCAGTGAGCGCCAGCCGAACAAGAACGAGCAGTCCGCAGTTCTTGCGGCATTGCGAGATGCTAAGCCGTCGCTGCGAAACTACGACATCCGCTCGGTTTATGATTTCGCCTCCGCTCCGGATGGCAGCCTCTATTTCGTCGACGGTCGGTGGCCGAGGCTTGTTGCGCTGAGCGCTGACGGTGAAAGCAGGTGGCAACACAATCGGCGCGGTATCGGACCTGGGGAATTCAGTTTCCCCTATCGAATAGCACTGTCACCCAATTTCGAGCCTGTGGTGCTTGATATCGGTTCTAGGGATCTGCTCTGGTTTCGAAGCGATGGTACATTCGTACGTCGAACGAATCTCGGGCTTCCGTTTGCAGTTGTGTCCGACTTTGCTGTACTCGCCGCCGACCGAGTGATGATTGCGGGTGTTACGACTGATCCGCGTGGGGCCGGCCGCGCACTGCACGCCTTTTCGCGTGACATGGGTTGGTTTCGGTCCTTTGTTGAGCTGCCCAAACTGCCTGCTGATGTATTGCGATTGTGGGGCGTTGGGTCCATCACGCTCGCGTCCGGCTCAAGTGTCTTATTTGCCCAAAAGACTAGGGGTGGCGTACTCGAAGTTTCGTTTGACGGAATCGTGACACGTCAGCTCAGAGTTGATGATAGCGGCCTCACGAATCCGACGGATTTCTTCAAAATATCGCAGAATAATTCTGGCGGAAGCCAGGTGACCTTCTCGGATTCGCTCGTCGCGCCCGGTCAAGCGATACCACTGGCGCGCGGACACGTCCTTACGTCAAGGCTAGAGGGTACGCAAGTGCGGCTGACAGAGTACAACGGGTCTGGACGACCAATTGGATCCCTCGTCGTTGGGCAATCAGGACTTCTGCCGATCGCGTTTGATTCTGTTTCCTGTCGCCTATGGGTACGGCGCAGATCGAAGGCGGGGCTGGCACTCGGCCAGTTACCCGTTGGACTCGCCGTTCGGCGGGTTGTGTCCACACACGGAGGATTGTCAGATGCGAAGAATTCTGATGGTGTTGGGTGTGCTCTTGATGGCGAGCGGCGCTCGCGCTGATGTCGTCAGTGCGCAAACGCTGCCTGGCGATGGGAACTGTTGGGTATGCAGTTCAGTCGAGGTCGAGGGCGGGGGGTACTCACCGCAGTGCATGGGCTCGCAATCGGGTGCATACACCTGCCGCCTCGATGGGTACTATCCGTACTTCATCTGCATTACAGAAGGATCCGGTTGCAGCACGTCGTTGGCAGACGCGACGGGCTGGATCGAGGAGGTGGTTCCGTGCAACACCATCGGGATCGGGGCACCGGTATGGTGGGAACGGGCGATCAGCGGAGGGAACGGCGATCACCCAGAGAGCAATGCCTTCGGGGTTGGAAGGCTCGCCGCTGATGGCGCCGCTGGAGCGCTTGTTTTAATTCGTCTTCGTAGGATACGGACTCCACATTCGGTGTAGACACCGACGTCCGGCACATACTCACACCAAACGCGTCTCGATGCGCTGAGGGTGAGGGGTGCCGGGCGGAAGGGAGCCGACACCAGCCTTGCTTGGTCGGTGAGGCCAGCATGCCGATGCTCCGCGAGCTACCGCCACTTCGCGCACCCGTTTCGCTAGAGGTTCACATGCGATCATCTAGTTCGCTATTCGCACCGCATAACGGCTCACACCAAGCAGACCATAGCTTTATGCTATCCTCGCGACGGAGCACAAGAGCCCGCGTACTGTTCACTGCGTTTCTTGCAAGTTCGGTCAACGCATGTTGTGCTGCCGTGCTTGGCGCGCAGCACCTGCCGCCAACCCTGCGCGCATCGACCGATCCCGTGGTGCAACGCGCCGATTCACTGGCAGCGATTGGCGATACAACAAAGGCACTAGCGGTCCTTGCCGCCGCGGTCACCGCGAACTCCACAACTGCCGCGGTATGGCATCGCTACGGCGTGATGCTTTGGCAACAAGTGGCCGCGCGACGGAACGGAGGATTCATGACCGATCAGTCGGCAATCCGCACACTACGATTGGCGGATAGTGCGCTCCGACTAGCCACGCAGTTTGCGCGTGACAGCGCGGCCTACTGGGTCTCGCTCGCACAGTTCAACTTGCAGTCTGACGTGGCAACAATGCGTTTCGCCGCCACGCAACAGATGGAGACAGCGCAGGAAGCCGCACGGCGAGTGGGAGACTCAACATGGCTGGCGCTGGCGGCGGATGAGGTGGGTCTGGCGGCATGGCGCCGTCGCGAGACGATCGCGAATCGCGCGTCGGTCGGCGCGGGTCAGCACATGCAGCTACAAACGAATGGCCGCTTTCCGCGCGGAAGGGCAAGGGACTTTCTTGCCTCCTTTGCACACAAGATTGTCCCGCCTACCGGCCAAGCTGATTTCGAAACCGCGCTCCGGCAATTCCGGTTGGCCGGCGCCGTGGCTCCGAGTTCGTTGCGCTATAGTCGTCATCTCTACATGACGCTTGCTGCCGGTAATCGCTGGGAGGAACTGTTGGCAATCGCCACGGAACGGGCGCGCCTGTCCACGTTTGACGCGCAAGCGCGAATGGCGCGAGGAGTGGCACTTCACCGACTGGGGCGCGAGGCGGCCGCCCGAGCGGCTTTCGACACTGCACTCATGGCGGTAGATGAGAGTGTGCGGTCCGAGCTCTTCCGGCTGGATCGCTTGCTACCTCCCGGCGTGAGCATGCTGACGGGACAGCGTGGCATGGACGTAACCGCGTTTCGCGAGCTCTCAGCCACACAACGCGAGGCCATGCGAGTCGTGTACTGGGCGCTCAATGATCCGAACCCCGCCACAGCAGAAAATGAAGCCGAGCTGGAATTCCTCTCTCGAGCAACCCAAGCCGATTGGACTTGGACCGATGAGTCGCTCGGATTGCGTGGAGCCGACACTGACCGTGGAGACATCTTCATTCGCTATGGGCCACCCGACGACGAAATGACGTTGTCAGGGATATCGTCGCTAGTCGAAGACTTGTCACCTTCCGCCGGGCTGCCTGAGGACTATTGGGTTGGGAGCGGCAAGGGGCCTCCGGGAGGCATGCGGTCAACGAGTCAGACGGGTGGGGCCACACTGGCTTGGTCGTATCGGTCTGGCGACGTGTTCTTTTTTGATTTAGCAGCTGGTTTTGGCACGGCGCGCATCCCGATCTCCGATCGTCAGTTCGTGGAAAACGTCGCGTCGATGAAGCCGTCAGCCTTCGACAACGTGGCGGGCCCAACTCGTGTGGGTGCCATTCAGCTGCGCGTCACGCGGTTCCGTGGGCCGTCTGATTCCGCCGAGGTGGTTCTGGCCGCCGAGTTGCCTTCTCGCGCGGAGTTGCGCGATTCCGCCCTTAACGCGCAATCGGTTGGAACAGCGACGAACCTCAGGCGAGCCGACGATGCCTGTTTATCAAGTTCCGTTGATTTGTTGATGCCCGAAATTTGGATGCCCGCGCCTTGTTTAGCAGAGTTCCCAGCGATAGTCGTTCCAGCATTGACAGCTCCGATTGTTTCGGACGCTTGCTGGGTGAATGCAGAATTCATTTCACCCTGATAATTAGTTGAAGCGTCAATTTTTTGATTGGTCACGAGCTGCGTATTTTCATTGTGCATTTGGTTGGTATCAGTCGTGGTGCGGTTCATAGAATCCGTCGATTTTTGCAAAATATGATTACCGGTTGTCCAGTCAGAAAATTCAACGCCTTTCCTAAGTGGTATGTTCGACCCGCCGGGTATAGCTTCGTATTTGAGCATTCCGAACTGCTGAGTTGTTCCCTGACTACGCAGAGCATTTTCTTTGGCTCCGTCAAATATTCGGCTTCGCTGCATTCCTTGATTTTCCGCACTCATCGTGGCAATCTCGCGTCTGGTTGATGCCTGACTACTTGTTATGCCGAAATTCTTGTTGGCATCAGCCATCAGTGTTTGGGTGACCTGATTTGCCCTGACTTGACCCAGACTG